>JACQVU010000196.1 GCA_016209585.1 Planctomycetota bacterium | reverse complement strand
TCCTATCGCCCCCCGACCCCCGCCCCCCACTCCCCGCCCCCTGACCCCCGGCCCCGCATGGACCACCCCCGGCTGCGCGCCGTCGAGATGACGCCGATCCTGGTTGACGGCGAGCAGCGCTACCACATCGCCGATCCGCTGGAACTCGCGGAAGACGGCGCGCTGGTCGCCCAACCCGCGGCGGCGATCATCGCCACGCTGCTCGATGGCTCGCGCTCCCCGGAAGAGGTGCAGTCTGCCTTCGTCCTCCGTGGCGGCGCTCTGGTGAGCAGCCGCGCGGTGCGGGAAGTGATCGCCGCGCTGGACCGCTCCTACCTGCTGGACAACGCCCGCTCGCGCCGGCGCCTTTCGGAGGCGCGGAGCGCCTTCGCCAAAAAAGAGGTTCGCGACAGCGCGCTGGCGGGCGCGGCCTATCCCGCCGAGGCCGACGCCCTGCGCGCGCTGCTGGACTCGTTCCGCCGCGCGCCGGGCGGCGCGGAGGCTCCCGACGCCCCGCTCCGGCCGGAGCCGGAGGGGGAGATCGGCGGCGTCATCGCTCCGCACATCGACTACCGCCGGGGCGGGCCGTGCTACACCTGGGCCTACCGCGAGGCGGCGGAGTCGGGGGCTGATCTGTTCGTCATTCTGGGTCTGGACCACAAGGGCGCCGCCGAAACGTTCGCGCTCACGCGCAAGGATTTCGTCACGCCCTTGGGCCGGGCGACCACCGACCAGCGATTCATCGACCTCCTCACGCGGCGCGTGGAGGGCGACCTGTTCGCCGGGGAACTGGCGCACCGCGCGGAGCATTCGGTCGAACTCCAGGTCGTTTTCCTGCAACACGCGCTGGCGGGCCGGCGCTTCACCGTCGTGCCGCTGCTCTGCGGCGGCTTTCACCGCTTCATTCTCGAGAAGCAAAGTCCCGCGGCTGACGCCTTCGTGGCGAGCGTCGTTCGCGCCCTGCGCGACGCGGCCCGCGAGCACGGCGGCCGCGTCTGCTTCGTCATCGGCGCCGACCTGGCCCACGTGGGCGCGCGCTTCGGAACCGAGCAGCCGATGACGCCGGAGTTTCTCTCCACCCTTCGCGCTCACGACACCCGCCTCCTGGAACGCGTCGCCGCGGCCGACCACGAGTCCTTCGTCAGCGACCTCGCCGCCACCGGCAACCAGCACTCCGTCTGCTCCGTGGCCAACATCTACACCGGCCTCGCGGCCGCCGGGTGCGGCCGGGGCCGCGTTCTGCGGTACGACCAGGCCGTGGACCGCGAGGAGAACTCCACCGTCACTTTCGCCGCCGCCGCGCTCTACCGCGTCCCGTCCTCCGTCGGCGCGGCTGGCCCGCGAGGCTCCGAACCATGATGCCCCCGCCCGACGCCGGCCAGCCTGGCTCCGCCGCCGTGCCCGCGCCGGATCCGGGGTCGCGGCCGACCGACGCGCCCGCCCAGCCGCCGGATGGCGGCGCGCTTCAGCCCTCCGCCGGTGAGACCGGGGCGCCGGGTGGCGCTTCGCCGACGGCGCGCCAGGCTCCGTTGCCAGCCGCGGCCGCGCCGGCGCCTCGGTCCCGCGTGTCGCGCGCCACGGTGCTGGCGGCGTTGGTGCTGCTGCCCCTCGCCGTCGACGCGCTCGCCGTCCTTTTGCGCGGCGCGCCGCCGCTCTATCCGGCGCTGGGCATCAATACCGCCACGGTCTCGCACTCCGCCGTCAAGTTCTGGCAACTGCTGCTCTTCTGGTCGGTTCACCCGTTCTCCCCGGCCGGGGTAGCGCTGGCGCTGACCGCGGCCGCCGTGACGTTGCTGTGTGGTCACGGCATCGAACGCCGCCTGGGCGGCGCGCACCTCCTCGCCGCGTTCCTCGGCGGCACGGTCTTTGAGACCATCGGCGGCGCGCTGCTCGCGCCCGGAGAACCCCGTTTCGGCGCCGGTGGCGCGGCGTGCTCGGTGGCGCTCTTCTTCACGCTGGAAGCGTGGAACCAGCGCGTGCTCGGCCCTTTTCCCGGGGCGCTCGCCGGCCTGGTCGCCGCCCTCGGGGTCGCCTGCGCCCAACTGGCGGCCTCGTTCGGGGCTGGAGGCGGCGAAGACGGCGTGTGGGCCTCGGCCGTGGTTCTCGCGTGGCCCGTGCTGCTGTTTCGGTTCGGCCCCGTTCCCGCCCACCGCCGCCCGCCCCCGGCTGAGGAGACGGGCTATCACCCCATCGACTTCCAGACCGACGACGAGGTGCGCGCCGAGGTCGACCGCCTGCTCACCCGGATCGCCGCCGGCGGAGTGGCGCGACTCAGCGCCGTGGAGCGCGACTTCCTGGCCCGCGCCTCCGCCCGGCTCGCGGCCCGCTCCGGCGCGGCTGGGCCGCACCAAGGCGCGACGTGACCGATGACAACTGACAACTGACAACTTCCCTCTCGTGGTTCCTTCCGCCCTCACGCCTTCCGCAGCCGCGGATTGACGACGATATACAAAACGTCGGTGAGCAGGTTCACCAGCACGTACGACACCGTCAACATGAGCACCCCCACGCGGATCTTCTGGTAGTCGTTGCTCTCCACCGCGCGCACGATGTACTGGCCCATGCCCGGCCAGTCAAAGACCGTCTCCGTCAACACCGCGCCGCCCAGCAGCGCGCCGATCTCCGCCCCCGCCACCGTCAGCACGGGCAGCAGCGCGTTCTTCAGCGCGTGCCGCAAGACCACCCGCGGCCACGGCAGCCCCTTGGCGCGGGCGGTGCGCACGTACTCCTGCCCCAGCGCGTCCAGCATCGCGGCGCGGGTGATGCGCGCGATCACCGCCACCGGCACCGTGGCCAGCCAGAGCGCCGGCAGCGCCAGGTGGGCCAGCGCGTCGCCGAACGCCGCCCCGTCGCCCGCCCACAAGGCGTCAAGC
>JACQVU010000013.1 GCA_016209585.1 Planctomycetota bacterium | reverse complement strand
TTGCTGGTTCGAGTCCAGCCGCGCTCATACTCTCCATGGCGGTCGATTGGTTTTCGGGGCGCGGGTATCGCCCACGGTCGCGGCCGCGGCGGGCGCGCTGGGTGCTGCGCGCGGCCGGGTACGCCCTGGCCTTCCTGCGCCACCGGGCGGAGGAGGCCGCGAGCCACGCCGGTCCGCCGGCCTTCACCCGCCGCGACCTTTTACGGCGTGCGCCGCGGGGGCACGTGGCGCGCACCGCCGCCTGCGTGTTAGACACCATGATTCCCGGCCCGGCCGGCGACCCCGAACAATCTCCCGGCGCGCTGGAAAGCGGCGCGTTCGACTTCCTCACCAACGCGGCGCTCCTGCCGCGAACGCCGGCGGGGGGCGTGCCGCAGCGCGTGGTGAACCTCTCCGTGACGGCGTTGGCGCTGGCGGTGGACGCGGCCTCCTACCTTATGCATGGGCGGCGCTTCCGCTCGCTGCCGCGAAGGTGGCGGGAGCGCGTGCTCGGCAGGCTGTACGACCTCGTTCCGGAGTTTCTGGAAGGCGCGGCGGCGGCGGCGCACGTCTGCTTCTGCCTGGGCTTCCTGTCGCGCGCCGGCCTTTCCTACCTGGGCGTGCCCGGCCCGAACGAGGGGCTGCCCCGCGCTCCCGAACGCCCCACGCCGCGCGGCCTGACGGCCGACGGGAACCCGCCATGATCTCCCCCGCGGGCGGCGAACGCGCGGACCTGTGCGTGATCGGCACCGGCTTCGGCGGCGCCGTCACCGCGCTGCGCGCCGCCCAGGCCGCGCCGGGGGCGCGCATCGTGGCGCTGGAGAAGGGGCGGCGCTGGCGCCCGGAAGAGTTCCGGCAAGACATGGACTTCACCTACGCCCGCGAACTCTGGGACCTCTTCAGCGGGCCTTCGGTGGTGGTCGCCGGCGGCACGGGCGTGGGCGGGGGTTCGCTCATCTACTCGCAGGTGTCGGTGCGCGCGCCCACCATGGTGTTCGACCTGCGCGGCGACGACGGCGCGCGCCTCTGGCCGGCGGCCTATACCCGCGCGTCGCTGGACCCCCACTACGACGTCGTGGAGCGCACGCTGGGCGTCGCCCGCGCCACCTGGAACGACGCCGGCGGAACCCCGCCCTCGCGCCGGGTGGCGCTGCGCGACCACGCCTTCGCCGACGGCCTCGAACGGCTCGGCCACGCCTGCGACGCCTTCAACTCCGCCTTGCGCGACTGCGCCGACTGCGGCTGGTGCAGTTTCGGCTGCCGCCTGGGCCGCAAACTGACCCTCACGGAAAACTACATCCCCGCGGCCGAGCGCGCCGGGGTGGAGGTGCGTCCCAGCAGCCTGGTGCGCCGGGTGGAGGCGCTGGACGCGAGCGGCGAGGCCGGGTACCGCGTGCACTACCGCGACCGGACCCGGGCGGAGGAACGGCGCCTGGACGCCCGCGTGCTGGTCGTCGCCGCCGGCGCCGTGGGGTCGGCCGCGTTGCTGCTGGCGTCGCGCGGCGTCGGCGGGCTGGGAGAGATTCCCGCGGCCGTCGGCCGGAACCTCTCGCTGAACGGCGACATGGCCGTGGCCGGCGTGGCGCCGGCGCGGACCGACACCTGGGCGGGGAAGATCGACAACAGCATGGCCTGGGGCTTCCTGGCCGACGAGGGGTTCACGTTACAATGCGTTCATCTCCCGCCGGCCATGGCCGCGCTGGGCGTTCCGTTCGAAATCCAGGCCCCCTGGGGCCGCTGGTGGGGGCTGGCGCACAAGCGCTACCTGCGCGTTTTGCACCGCCATTTCCTGCCCATCGGCATCCTGGGGCTGGACCGCTCTGAGGGCCAGGTGCGCCTCTCGCGCCTGGGCTTCCCTTACGTCACCTGGCGCACCCGGCCCGAGACCGCCCGCATGTGGTCCGCCGGCGTCAACGCCAGCCGGCGCCTGGTGGAAGCACTGGGCGGCCACCTGCTTCCCAACACCTGGGAGACGCTGGGCCTCGCCGGCACCGTCCACCCGCTGGGCGCGTGCCGTATGGGCGAGCGGCGGGCGACCAGCGCGCTCACGCCGGAGTGCGAACTCTGGGGGCGGCGCAACCTCTTCGTGGTCGACGGCGCGGCCGTTCCTGCGCCGCTGGCGGTGAACACTTCGCTCACGGTGGCGGCCGTGGCCGAGCGCGTGGCCCCCGCCATCGCCGAGCGGCTACGGGCATGAGCGACCGCGGAATTCCCCTGGAAAGAAGCCAGCCGCGATCGCGGCTCTCACGGCCGGTTCGCGGGCGGGGCGTCGCCGACCACCACCGGGGTGATGACGGGGTAGAAGTCCTCGGTGAGGATCCGTTTCTGGTCCCGGCCATACTTGCGCGCCACCCCGCGGCGAAGGCCCTCCGCCACCAGCACGGCCAGGAGGGCCACGGCGCTGTACGCCGCCAGCCCCCAGATCGTGGAGGCGCGGTAGCGCTCGACCATGACCTCCGGGAGCCGGTAGGTATAAATGGCGTCATAGGTGATGACCGGCGTCACGATGGCCGACACCGGGTTCATCGCCAGGCAGTAGGGGAAGACGTCGGGGTCGCGCAGCAGGATGGGCGGGAAGAGCGACAAAAGGAGCGTGAGCACCAGCCAGCAGGCGATGAGGGCCGGGGCCATGACACGCCCGGCCCGGGGCCAGCGCAGGCAGAAGACCTGGACGATGGCGCTGCACGTGGCCACGAAGGCGAACCAGAGCGCCACCATGGCCGCGGTGAGCCACACCGCCTGCGGCCGTTCACCCACGTACCATTCGGACGTGTAGGTCACGGCCGCCAGCGCGGCCACCACCAGCCCGGCGAGCGCGACCGTCATCATGTAGGGCATGACCGGGGCGCGGTCATGCAACAGAAAGCGCAGCAGCCCGCCGCGGTTCTCCTGGCGTTGCAGGTAGCGCCGGTAGGCGTCGCGGCCGGGGGTGAGGTGCAGCGACAGCCAGGCGTAGCACAAAAGGCTCATCAGGAGCAGGAAGATGAGCGCGCGCAACTGGGCGTAAGCGAAGTCGGGCGCGATGCCGCTGCCGCGGAAGGCACGAAAGAAGAAGCCCAGGATGTTCTTGTCGAAACAGGCCGGCACCAGGAGCCAGCAGCAGAGGACGAAATAGACCAGGCCCATGGGGCGGGAGATCAGCGGCCGCTGGTCGTCGCCGATGCGCCGCGCGGCCATGTGCACGTTCACGACCACGACCAGCGCGTAGAGGATCCAGAGGTAGGCGAACATCGGGCAGCCGGCGCCGAACAGTTCGATGCTGAGCGCCACCGGCCGTTGCACCAGGTGCGCGGCCACCACCGGCCAGATCGGGAAGACGGCGTGGACGGCCGAGGGCGATCCCCAGGTGAAGCCGGTGCCGAGGATCGCCGCCGTGATCGTGAAGCCGAGCGTCACCACGAAGAAGATGAACGCCGCCACGTAACTGCGCCGCGCGAACACGGCCAGGATCATCACGCTCGAATGGAAGGCCGCGAAGTAGAGCACGATGGTGGCCTGCGTCAGGAAGAACGCCGACAGCGGCGCGTCGGTGTTGTCGAACAGGAACCACGCCACCGGCATCGCCAGCGCCAGCAGGACGTACTCCGCCGCCGGCGCGCCGAACAACTTGCCAAGGGTGATCGCCAGCGGGCGCACCGGCGAGAGCCGCACGTACTCCAGCGTGCCGTTCACGTTCTCGTACACCACGGTGGCGATCACCTTCACCGTGCCCACCAGGCAGAGATACCCGGCCTGGAACCCCACCACCGTCCAGTAGGCGATCAGCGCCCACCGCGAAAACTTCATCTCCCGGTCCATCACCAGCCCGCGCGTCCCGTCGTAGAAGCCCATCAGTTCGATGAAGACCACCACCAGGAAGAGCAGGAGGTAGACCGTCTGGAAAACGGAGAAACTCCCCGACCGCAGGGCCGGCTTCAGTTGCCGGCCCATCTCGGGATTGTCCAGAAGCAGTTCCCTGAAAACGCCCATCCGCGGACCTCTGCCCTCCCGCCGCCCGTCGTCGCCGGGCCGCTAACTGACCTCGAAGTGCTGCGCGCGCATGAAGATGTCCTCCAGGTTCTCCTTCTTCTCCGCGAAGGAGAGCATCTTGAATCCCCGCGTCGCCAGGTCGGTGTGCAGCGCCGCGATCTCCTCCAGGCCGCCTTCGTAGTTGATCGTCACCGTGTCGCCCTCGCACACCGCGTCGGTCACCTTGGGCTGCGCCGAGACGTAGTCGCACACCTCCCGCGCTCCCGCCAGACAGCGGATGGTGATCACCGCCGAGTCCTTGGTGTCGGCCAGCACGTCGTCCACGCGCCCGGAGAGCACCATGCGCCCGCGCTCCATGATGCCCACGCTGGTGCAGAACTCCGACAACTCCGTCAGGATATGCGACGACACGATGATGGTCTTCCCCTGCTTCGACAACGCCACCATCACGTCGCGGAAGTCCATCCGCGCCACCGGGTCAAGCCCCGAAGCCGGCTCGTCCAGCAACAGCACCCGAGGGTCGTGCAGCAGCGTCTTGCCAAGCATGAGCCGCTGGCGCATCCCGCGCGACAACGTCCGCACCGGAACCTCGGCCTTCGCCGCCAGGTTCATCAGGTCAATGGTGTCGCCCACCCGCTGCCGCCGCGCCGCGGGGTCCACCCGGTACGCCGAGCAGTAGTACTCGTAAAACTCCCGCACCAGCAGACCGTCATACAGCGCCGGCGTGTCGCTCATATACCCAATCAAACCGTGGACCTCGCCCGGCTTTTCCGACAGGTCGCGCCCGTCGATGAAAATCTCCCCGCCGGTCGGTTCCAGCAGGTGGGCCAGCATGCGGATGGTGGTGGTCTTGCCGGCGCCGTTGGGGCCGATGAACCCGAAACACTCGCCCGCGGCGACGTCCAGGTTCAGATGGTCCACGGCGATGATGTTGTCGTATTCCTTCAGCAGGTTGCGCGTCACGATCATGCGCGTGCTCCCGGCGGCAGCCACGCAGTATACCGTGTTTTCGCGCCGCGCGGTGAAGTACCCTGTTCGCCAACCGCCAGGCGCGGCCGGGAGGAGACCACCTCCAAGACGCCCCGGGTCCCTCGCACCGCGTCCCTGCCCCCGCGCCCCGCGTCCCTCGCCACGCGCGGTCCCGACCCGACCTTTGACCCCACCATGAAAAAGAACGCCACACCCTCCCGCGGCCGCGGCGGGGCAAAGGCCGGCCCGACCGCGCGCTCGTCCTCGTCGCGCTCTCGCCCTCCCGGAAAGCAGGCTCCCCGCGCCCCGCGCCACTTCGGAACCGGCCGGGGATTGGAGGCGCTCGAAGCCATCGATCTCGACCGCGTCCAGGACTTCGACGACCTTCTCGCCGCCATGGCCAAGACCTCGTTCGCGGGGCGGGCGCTGGGCGAGGCCGCCGACGTGCTCACCGCCATGATCACCGACCCGGGCTGCTTCGTGGTCGCCACGCTGGCCGGCGCCATGACGGTGGCCAAGCAGGCCCTCGTGCTGTGCGACATGATTGATCGCGGCTGGGTGCAGGCGCTGGTCAGCACCGGCGCGGCCATGTCGCACGGGCTGGTGGAGGGCGCCGGCTATCGCCACTACAAGGTCCCGTCGGACCGGTCGGACGCCGACCTCTACCGGGAGGGCTACTACCGGGTCTACGACTCGCTCGAACTGGAGCACAACTTCCTCTCCGTGGCCTCCATCATGGAAGAGGCCGTGGCGATGTACGGCGAGGGCGAGACCGCCTGCTCGCACACGTTGTTGAAGCACATGGGCCGGATCCTCTGCGGCCAGACCAAGGCCCCCGGCATTCTCAAGAGCGCCTTCCGCAACGGCGTGAGCGTCTTCGTGCCGGCCTTCTCCGACTCCGAACTCGGCATGGACTTCGCCCTGGATCGGCGCCGCCGGCAACTGGCGGGGAAGCCCCCGGTTCCGTTCGACCCCATTCTCGACCTGGAAGCCTACGGCGCCCAGGCTCTCCAGGCGCCCCGTTTGGGCATCTTCACCGTCGGCGGCGGCGTGCCGCGTAACTGGGCGCAGCAGGTAGGCCCCTACTTCGAGTACCTGAATATCCACCTGCGGGCCGGCTTCAAGCAGGTGCAGTTCCGTTACGGCGTGAGGCTCTGCCCCGAACCCACACACTTCGGCGGGCTTTCGGGCTGCACCTACCAGGAAGGTGTTTCCTGGGGAAAGTTCGCCGCCCCCAGCGACGGCGGCCGGTACGCCGAAGTCTACGCCGACGCCACCATCGCCTGGCCGCTGCTGGTCAAGGGCGTCGGGCAGCGGCTCGAAAAACAGGGCTTGCGCGCCGCATACGGCCCGAAACCCTGAACCACCGGCGAACCGGCGCGGAACAAGAGCCGGGCGCCGAAGCACCCGGCTCTCGTTCCCGCGACCGGGCTGGCTGGTTTCACTCACGAGGGCGTGCTGATGTCCACCCCCAGCGTGATGGTGCCGTTGCCGTTGTCGGTCAGGTCGCTGATCGGCCAGGAATTGACGGTGTACGAGCCGTCCGGGTTCGGCATGGCCTCGGGCGGCAGGAACGAGGTGGCGTTCACCATCTCGGCCGGCACGGTGATCGTCCCCTCCGCCACGTTCACCGATTCCGGCGGCAGCGGCAGCGTCCAGGCGCTGGCGGCCGGGTCGGCGGCGTTGTACGTGAGACCCCAGGCCGGCTCGCCGTTCACCCCGGCCGGCGCACCCTCGAACATGGGCTGGATGAAGTCGTTCACGTAGCCCGTGGGGTTGGGAGGCGGCACGTCGCCGAAGGCGTCAGCCGGCGTCACGTACTCCACGGGGGCGGGGAACTCCGGCGGCATGGGGGGCACGGGGCCGGCCCACTCCATCGCCGGCATGTGCATGCCGCCGTCGGGATTCATGGTGAAGCCCTCAGGCGGAGCGAAGCCGTACCCGCCGTCCGGGTAGATGACGGAGCCGGGCGGGAAGGGGGCCTGGAACTCCGGCGCCTGCGCCGCCGGAATGGTGAAGGTTCCCCCCGCCGGATCGAACGTCATTTCCGGCGGCGGGGCGATGACGCACCCGCCGTCAGGGGTGATGGCGGCCTCCGGGCAGAAGGGGGCGTAGTAGACGGGGGGCACCGGCTCGGAGAACTGCACGCCGCCCTCCGGCGTGGGCGTCATGCCCTCCGGCATGGGGAAGGCCACCATGCCGCCGCCGGCGGGGGCGGCGTCGGGCACGGCGTCGGTGAAGCCGGGGGGCAGGGACTCTGCCGGGCAGGCGCAGACGCCTTCCTGGGGGAAGGTCATGCCCTCCGGCGGGGGCACGATCACCGCGCCTTCGGCGGTGATGGTGGCGTCGGGCACGAA
>JACQVU010000184.1 GCA_016209585.1 Planctomycetota bacterium | reverse complement strand
GGTATACGCCATCGGGGGGTCTAACGGCGTTTCCTACCTGAACACCGTCGAGGAATACGACCCTGCAACGAACACCTGGACACCCAAGGCCGCAATGCCCACGGCCCGGAAAGCAATGGGTGCCGCAGTCGTGAACGGACGGATATTTGCCATGGGGGGGGTCAACGCCTCCGGCGTCCTGAGCACCGTCGAGGAATACGACTCGGCCACGAACGCTTGGTCCGGCAAGGCATCCATGCTTGGGGTACGGTACTCACTCGCTGCGGTAGTCGTGAACGGGCGGACATACGCCATCGGGGGGTATTACGGTTCGGCCCTTGCCACCGTCGAGGAGTTCGACCCTCTCGCCGAGTGACGCCGCGGGCGGAGTCTCACGCCAAGACGCAAAGGCGCAAAGAGCCCGTAGGGCGCGCCGTGCGCGCCGATTGATCCGGCAACCGACAACCGCCCGCCTTCGCCCGCGTGGTGGGCCAGCGGATCGGCGCGCACGGCGCGCCCTACCCCACCGTCGAGTCCGTAGGGTGCGCATTGCGCACCAATGCGGGTTGGTCCCCTCAACCGCGCGCCATTGTCGGTCGGTCTTCTCCCCGCGTGGTGCGCGGTGCGCACCATCCTCTCCCCGTGTGGCCTGTGGCGCGTGGCGCCCGATTCGCACCCTACTCGCCACCGTCGAAGCGCTCGACCCCCTCGCCGACGGCGGAGGTTCCCTCACGGCGGTAGACTGATGCTTGCCGGGAGCACGGTGAAGCGGTAAAATCCATGTATGAGCAAAGCGGATATCCTCAGCGAACTGTCCAACCTCACGACCGCGGAGTTGATTGAAATTCAGGCGAGGCTCGACGAACTGGTCGGCGAGGTCTGGCTGGACGGCGGCGAACTCACCGGCGACGACCAGGCCGCGCTTGACGCGGCCTTGGCTGAGTATCAAAAGAACCCGGGCGCCGGCAGTTCCTGGGAGGAGGCCGAGGCTCGCATTCGGGCCAAGCTGCGACCGTGACCCGGCGCCTCATCATCCGCGCCGAAGCGGAAGCGGACATCACCGAAGCCGTGCTCTGGTACCAGAAAGAATCCTCCGCTCTGGCTGACGAATTCATCGCCGAGGTCCGCGCCGCCATCGAACGCGCCGTGCAGAATCCTTTCGCTCACCTGCGCCTGCGCCGTCGTCCCGAGGTGCGCCGGGTGCTGACCGCGCGCTTCCCGTACCGCGCCTTTTTCGTGCTGCGCCCCGACGCCATCATCGTGTTTCGCGTTCTCCACGGCGCTCGACATGACCGCGAGTGGAAGAAAAGCGTATGAACTTCCCCTCCGCCGACCCCACCGCTCCCTCACGGTCGCGGCTCGGATACGGCGGCGGAAACTCCACCGGCAAACTCTCCACCGTCGAAGCATACGACCCCCTCGCCGAGTGAAGCCGCCGCCGGATCTTTCACGCGAAGCCGCGAAGAAGAGATGGGACAGAGCAGAGGCTCACGCCAAGACGCCAAGACGCGAAGAAGACGAAAGGCCGGAGTTCGTAGGGTGCGCATCGCGCACCATCGCGGGGTGATCGGAACCACCGCGCGTCCATCGCCGGCCGGAGGTTTCACGCCAAGCCGCAAATCCGCAAAGAAGACGAAAGGCCGGAGCAGACCAAGCCAGGCGAAGCGAAGCCAGAAAAAAACCTTTGCGTCTTCACGTCTTGGCGTGAGTGCGTCGGGCGGAGCGGAATGGTCTTGCCATCTTTCCGGCGCCGGGGATATACTCGCGACATGAGGACGATTCAAGGCACAGTGGAAAATGGATATGTCTTGCCGCACGAGCCTATCGCGGCGCCCGACGGGACAGAGGTGGAGATCCGGATTCCTGACGCTCCCGTTTCGGCGAACGACCGGCGAGATCGGGCGATCGCCCGCATGAAGCAGGGCTTCTCTCTGGGCGGAATCATTCCCCATAGCCGCGAAGCGATTCATGACCGACCGGGTGTTCGTTGACACCAACGTTCTGGTCTACGCGTACGACCAACATGATCCGTTCAAACACCAGGTAGCCTCCGACCTGGTCAGCCGTCTCTGGGTGTCTCGCGCGGGCGTGGCGAGCACACAGGTTCTGTCGGAGTTTTTCGTCGTGGTGACCCGCAAAGTGCGGCGGCCGATGGCGAAAGACGACGCCATTCGGGTACTTGACGACCTGATCGCGGACTGGGATGTTCTTCCCATGACGTCCGCCACGGTGATCGCGGCCATCCGCCAGGGGATGCCACACGGCCTCTCGTTTTGGGATGCTTTGATATGGGCCAGCGCCCGGCAGGCTGGCGTGAAGACAATCTGCTCGGAAGACTTCGCCCACGGCCGAGAGGTCGAGGGCGTGGTGTTCCAGAATCCGTTCCTTTCCAGTCCGTGAGGCGCACCGCGCGCGCCATCCGCTCCCCGCGTGGCATGTGGCGCGCGGTTCGCACCTTACGGAATCTCCACCGCCAGCGCATTCGACCCCCTCGCGGAGTGACGCCGCGGCCGACGGTCTCACGCCAGGCCGCGAAGGCGCGAAGAAGAGAAGGAGCAGAGCAGAGAGACTCACGCGGAGGCACGGAGACGCGGAGCGGAGCGGAGCAGAGCAGATTTCACGCGGAGTGTCCGCGCGAGAGACGCGGCTATTCGGCTTTCGGCTCGGGCGCGCGGTTGTTCCACGGCGTGCGTGGCACGGCATCCGTGCCCTGGTTTCCCCTCCGCGTCTTCGCGCCTCCGCGTGAGTCCCCGCCGGCGTCTTCGCGTGTGACACCAACGGCGCGGAGCGGCGTCGAGGTGAAACCCCCTCCGCCCGGTGGTCGTTTCGGGTACGATGTCTGCATGAGCACCATTTCGCTGATTCTCGAACCGGACGCGGACGGCAACCTGCGTCTCCCGCTCCCCGGCGAACCGCGGCGCGGCAAGGTGAAAATCGTCGCCACGGTGGAGGCGGTGGCGGTGGCGGAGGAGAGCGACATCTCCGCGCGCACGCGGGCGGTGGCCGCGTTGGAGCATGGCGCCTTCCCCCGAGAATAGGGCCAGATTCCCCCTTTCCGGCCACGCCCGCCCATGTTCAACAGCATTCCCGAAGTGATCGAGGAGGTCCGCGCCGGGAAGATGATCGTCCTGGTGGACGACGAGGATCGCGAGAACGAGGGCGACCTGGTGGTCGCGGCCGAGAAGACGACGCCGGAGATCATCAACTTCATGGCCACCCACGGGCGGGGCCTGATCTGCCTGGCCCTCACGCCCGACAAAGTGGCCGCGCTGGACCTCCCCTTGCAGGAGCCGAACAACACCTCGCGGTTCGGCACCGCCTTCACGGTTTCCGTGGACGCGGCGGAGGGGGTTTCGACCGGCATCTCAGCCTTCGACCGGGCGCGCACCGTGCTGACGGCGCTGCGCGACGATTGCCAGCCCTCGGACCTGGCGCGGCCGGGGCACATTCACCCCCTGCGCGCGGTTCCGGGCGGCGTGCTGGTGCGGTGCGGCCAGACCGAAGGCGCGGTGGACCTGGCGCGGCTGGCCGGCCTGCGCCCCGCCGGGGTGATCTGCGAGATCATGAACGACGACGGCACCATGGCCCGCGTGCCGCAACTGATGGAGTTCTGCCGCCGACACGGCCTGTTGATCTGCACCATCGCCGACCTCATCGAGCACCGCCGCCGCAAGGAGAAACTGGTGGTGCGCGAGGAGACGGTGATGCTGCCCACGCGCTACGGTTCCTTCAAACTGCACCTCTACCGCAGCATCGTGAACGACGAGCAGCACGTGGCGCTCTCGCAGGGGTTGAACTGGAACGGGGCCGCCCAGCGATTCGATCCGGTCGAAGCGCCCGTGCTGGTGCGGGTGCACTCGGAGTGTCTCACGGGCGACACGTTCGGCTCGCTGCGCTGCGACTGCGGCGAGCAGGCCCAGGCCGCCATGCGGCGCATCACCGACGAGGGCCGGGGCGTGCTGCTCTATCTGCGGCAGGAGGGGCGGGGCATCGGGCTGCTGGGCAAGATCCGGGCCTACGCCCTGCAGGAGCGCGGGCTGGACACGGTGGAGGCCAACTACCATCTGGGCTACAAGGCTGACGAACGGCAGTACGGGATCGGCGCGCAGATTCTCAAAGACCTGGGCGTCACTCGCATGCGGTTGCTCACCAACAATCCCAAGAAGTACAGCGCGCTGGCCGGCTACGGCCTGGACATCACCGAGCGGGTTCCGCTGCGCGTGGCGCCGAACCCCAACAACGTGGACTACCTGCGCGTGAAGAAGGAGAAACTGGGCCACGAACTGGATGTGCCGTGACGAGGTCAGGGGTCGGGGGTCGGGGGAGTTGTCAGGCGTCGGAACGCTTGATTCCCGGGCAACTGAAAACTGACAACTGAAATCCGGCACATGCCCCCATCCATCCGTGCGGTCGCCACGCGCGGCGACTTCGAGACCTTCGTCCGGTTGCCCTATCGTCTCTACGCGGCCTATCCAGCGTTCGTGCCACCGCTCATCGAGGAGCGCCGGGCGCATGCCGACCGCGCGCGCAATCCCTTCTTCGATCAGGCCGAGGGTATCTACTTCCTCGCCTGGCGCGGCGGCGCGCCGGTGGGGCGGGTGGCGGCCTTCGTGAACCGGGCGCACAACGATTTCTGGCATGAGCGGACCGGTTTCTTTGGTCTCTTCGACCTGATCGACGACCCGGACGCCGGTCAAGCCCTGCTCCGCGCCGCCGAGCAGTGGCTGAAGGAGCGCGGCATGGCCAGGTGCCGCGGGCCGGCCAACTTCTCCACCAATCATGAGTGCGGCATGTTGGTGGACGCCTTCGACCTCCCGCCCGTGGTGCTGATGGCCTGGAACCCCCCCTACCTGCCCCGCATCGTGGAGGCGGCCGGGTACAAACCGGCGATGGACCTTCTGGCCTACCGCATGGATCGCACGGCGACCGTGCCGGAGAAGGTCGCCCGGGTGGCTGAGAAGGTGCGGGAGCGCAGCGCAGTGGTGGTGCGCCCGTTCAACCTGCGCGATTTCCCCGGCGAGATGGAGCGCGTGCGGGCCGTCTACCGGGACGCCTGGGCCGAGAACTGGGGTTTCGTGCCGATGTCGGACCGCGAGTTTGACCACATGGCGCGCGAACTGCGGCCCATCATCGTGCCCGACCTGGCCTTCTTCGGCGAGAAGGAGGGGCAGCCGGTGGGCTTCTCGCTGACCTTGCCGGACGTGAACGAGGTCCTTCCCCTCGCCCGCGGTTCGCTCAAGCCCTTCGGCTGGCTGCGGCTCTGGCGGGCATGGAAGACCATCCGCGGCGTGCGGGTCTTCGTGCTGGGCGTGGTGAAAGAGCACCGGCGCTCCGGCTTGGCCGCGTTGTTCTACCTGGAGACCTGGCGGCGCGGGCTGGAACTGGGCTACACGCACGGCGAGATGTCGTGGATCCTGGCCAACAACGTCGAGATGAACCGCGCCCTTCTGAGCCTGGGCGCGAAACCTTACAAGACCTACCGCTTCTACGAGCGGGATATCTGATTGGGCTGGGTGCGGTGAAACGCCGTATTGATCTCCGAGATCCGGCGACCCTCGGCGGCCCCCATGACAACCCGACGGTTACTCCTGCTTGTGTTCGCGGGTCATGAGGTCGCGCACGGCGCGGCGGGGGTCCTTGTCTTCATACAGGGCGCGATAGACCTCGGTGGTGATGGGCATGTCGACGTCGGCGCGGGCGGCCAGGTCGTGAAGCGCCTTGCAGGTCAGCACGCCCTCAGCCACGGCTGGCATGGAAGCCTCGATCTCGGCGCGGCGGCGGCCCTTGCCTATTTGTTCGCCGAAGGCGCGGTTGCGGCCGTAGGGGGAGACGCAGGTGGTGATGAGGTCGCCGATGCCGGCCAGGCCGTGAAACGTGGCCGGGTCGCAAGCCTGGGAAAGGCCAAAGCGAACCATCTCGGCCAGGCCGCGGGTGAGCAGCGCGGCCTTGGTGTTGTCGCCGAAGCCAAGGCCGTCGCAGATGCCGGCCGCGACGGCGATCACGTTCTTCATCGCGCCCGCCAACTCGACGCCGCGCACGTCCGGGTTGGTGTAGACGCGGAAGACCTCGGACGAGAGGTCGGCCTGCGCCATGGCCGCCAACGCCGGCTCGGCCGACGCCACGACGACCGTGGTGGGCAGCAGCCGCGCCACCTCCTCGGCGTGGGAGGGGCCGCTGAGCACCGCCACGCGCGCCGCTTCGCCCAGCACGTCGCGGATGATGCCGCCGGCGGTGAGGTTGGCGCCCACCTCGATCCCTTTGGCCAGCGAGACGATGGGCAGTCCGGGAGGGAGAAGCGATCGCAGCCCCTCCAGCACGCGGCGGGCATACTTGGTGGGAACGGCCAGCAGCGCGGCGTCAGCGCCGGCCAGCGCCTCGGCCGCGTCGGCGGTGAGCCGCACCGTTTGTGGGATGGCGACGCCCGGAAGCGCGCGGCGGTTCTCGCCGGCCGCGCGGATGTCGGCCACGTGGGCAGTATCGCGCCCCCAGAGCGTCACCTGGTGGCCCCTCCGCGCCGCCACCAGCGCCATGGCGGTTCCGAAGGCCCCGGTGCCGAGCACGGCGTAGCGCTTGCGGGTGGCCATTGGGGCAGGTTTCACGGATTCCGTGAGGGCCGCAAAAAAAATCCGAGAATTCCTATTGCGCTGCGACGTGTAATACGATTACATGTTACACGTCACTGAAATGTTGAACCAGGGCAACGCAACGAAAGGAACATCCGATGGTCACCGCGCGCGACAAGAGTGGAAAAGAGGAAGCCGGCGGACCCGAAGCCCAGGGCGACAGGAAAAGCGGCCGCGGCCCGAAGTTCCGCGTCCAGTTCGGCGACAAGGGGAAGGAGTTCACCTCCGACGACCTGAAGGAGGGCATCGACGCCCTGGCGCGCCGCTTCAAGGGCGCCGCCGACTTCGGCCGCGGTCTGGGCCAGCAGATCACGGAGACGCTCAAGGGCGCTCGCGGCAGCGTCATCAGCGTCCGCGTCGGCGACGAGACCAGGGAAAGCCTCAATCTCCTGGTCGAGGTCGGTCTCTTCCAGTCGATCTCCGAGGCCGCGGCCTTCCTCGTGGCCGAGGGGCTGAAGTCCCGCGCCGAAGTGGTCAACCGCGTTCGCGAGAAGGCTGACGCCATTCGCAACCTGCGCGACGAAGCCCGCGGCATGATCCGCAAGGAAATGGGAATCCCCGACGCGGAGGAGGGCGAACCGACCAAACCGCGCGGGTGAGCAACCACCCAACCCGGCGACCGGGAGCCGTCCCGAGCTCGCCAACACCTTCCAGCTCACGGGTGGGCTACGAACCTGGTCGCTGAGACCCATCTCTTGTTCCGGCTACGCCTAGCGAGCGCGGACATGCACCCCTCCGATCCTCGCCGTTTGACCCGACCGCCCGCCGCGGGGTAGATTCCATGCAGCCTCGGTGGTCAGCGCCGGCCAGGGTCATGGACCTCTCGCTCTTCAGCCGCCCCCCCATCGCCGCCGAGTGCGCCTCCGCCGCCTCCGGGCTGGAGGTGGCCGAGCGCGTGGCTGACCGGCTCTATCGCGCCGTCCTCGTGGCCATGGAGGCCGCGCTGCGCGCCACCGGGTTCGCGCCGGCCACGCTGGGAGAGACCTTCGGCCTCTTCAACCGCGAGTTCATGCTCCGCGGGGGATTAGACCCGCGGTTTTTCGCCGTCGTGCATCGCGTGGAGGGCTACTTCGCCCAGCCCACCGGCCTGGGGTGGACCCGCGACACCCTCCTGGCTGAAGCCGACGAGGTTGACGCCCTCTGCCGCGCGCTTCGCGCCCGCCTCGCGGCCGCGGCGGCGGCCTCCTCTGCCGCGGGCCGCGCGGGACCGCCCGGGGCGTCGTCGCCTTGACGCCTTCATCGCCGCCCTCCACTCCGGCCGCGTCGCGCGCCGGCCCCTCGGCCGGTTCGCGGGCGCCTCGCCTGGTGATCATCGGCGCCGGTCCGCACGCCGGCGCGGTTCTGGACGTGGTCCGTTCGCGGGGCGTTTTCGAGGTCGCCGGCGTGACCGAGAAGGCGGGTTCCAGCCATTCGGCGCGGCCGTTTCACGGTCTTCCGCTGCTCGGCGACGATGCGTTCCTTGAATCCGCGCGCGCGGCCGGCGTCACCCACGCGTTGCTGGGCCTCGGGTGGCGCCATATGGCGGCGCGCCGCGCGCTGGCCGTCCGGGCGCGCGCGGCCGGGCTGCTGTTCCCGGCCGCGGCCCACCCCAGTGCGGTCGCGTGCGGGGGCGCGACCCTCGGCCCCGGCGCGGTGGTGATGGCCGCCGCGGTCGTGGGACCGTACGCGGTGGTGGGCGAGCACGCGGTGATCAACACCGCGGCCACCGTGGATCATGACGTGCGCGTGGGCGCCAATACGTTCCTCTGCCCCGGCGTGCACGTGGGCGGGGGCGCCGCCATTGGCGCCGACGTGTTCATCGGCATCGGCGCGGTCGTCGCCGACAACCTGAAGATCGGCGACGGCGCGGTGATCGGCGCCGGCGCCGTCGTCCTTTGCGACGTGGCCGCCGGCGCCTTCGTGGCTGGCGTCCCCGCCCGCGAGCGCGGCCCCCGACCGGCCGCGGGCGGCCAGGCGTGACCCCACCCTGCTCACTTCCGTGGCGCGGCTACTCTCCCGCGCCACCGCCGACGACGAAGCGCCTGCTGAAACAGGTTCTTGGGGGACGGGTCGAGATCAGACCGGGCCGGGGGCCTGGTAGACGCCGGAACTTTTCTTGCGCTCCGGTTCGGGCGCGTTCTCGGCCTGGAGCAAAAAGACCGGCTTCACGTCGCCGCGCTTGACCAGGCGGATGAAAGCGTCGACCACGCGGGCGTCGAACTGCACTTGCGCGCAGCGCTCGAACTCCCGGATGACCTCTTCGATGTCGAAGTTCTTGCGATAGGGCCGGTTGGAGGTCATGGCGTCGAACGAGTCCGACACGCAGATGATGCGCGCGATCAGTGGAATCTCTTCCCCCTTCAACCCCTCGGGGTAGCCCGTGCCGTTCCACTTCTCGTGGTGATACCGCACGCCCAGGGCCTCCTCCTGCAGCGACTCGATGTTCTCCACGATGTCGGCCCCGATCACCGGGTGCTTCTTGATCTGCGCGAACTCTTCGTCCGTCAGCCGGGCCGGCTTGCGCAGGATCTTCTCGGAGACGCCGATCTTGCCGATGTCGTGCAGCAGCGCGGAGAGGCGGATTTTCTCCGTGTACGCCGCGTCCATCGCCATTTCCTGCGCGATCTTCACCGCCACCTCCGTCACCCGCTCGGAGTGGCCGTGGGTGTATGAGGCCTTGGCCTCAATGGTGGCCACCAGCGTGTTCACCCCGTCCTGGAACAACTTCGCCAGTTTGGCGTGCAGCCGCCCGCGATCCCGCGCGGCGCCGGCCTGGCGGGCGATGGCGGTGAGC
>JACQVU010000186.1 GCA_016209585.1 Planctomycetota bacterium | reverse complement strand
GGGCGGGAGGATGGGGGGTGGCTACTCGCCCACCTGGAAGCGTACGAAACGGCGGATGCCGATGTTCTCCTTCATTTCCGCGGCGAGCGACGCGAGAAGGTCTTTGACGGTGGCGCGGCCGGCTTCGTCCTTCACGTAGACCTGGTCGAGGAGGCAGGCCTCGCCGTAGAACTTCTCCACCTTGCCCTGGACGATCTTCTCGGCCACCGCCGGCGGACGGCCGGGGGGCACCTCGGCGCGGTAGATGTCGATCTCCTTCTCCAGCACCTCCGGCGGCACCTGCTGGCGGGAGACCCACTTCGGCTTCATGGCCGCGACCTGCATGGCGATGTTGCGGGCGAAGTCGCGGAACTTCTCGGTTTTCGCGACGAAGTCGGTCTCGCACGACATCTCCAGCAGGACGGCGATGGCGCCGTTCTGATGGACGTAGCAGCCGATGTGGCCCTGGGTGGCGGCGCGGCCGGCCTTCTCGTCGAGGATTTTCTGCCCGGCTTTCCGCAGGAGGGTGACGGCCTTGTCCAGGTCGCCGGCGGCCTCGGTGAGGGCGCGGCGGCACTGGATCATGCCGGCGCCGGTCTTGTCGCGCAGTTCCTTGATCAGTTCGGGAGTGACTTCCGGCATACCCTGCCTTTCGTTGCCAAGAGGCGTTTTTTCGCCAGGAGAGCCGACCACCGGGCGCCGCGGCGTGGGAGGAAAGCCCCGTCCCGCCACGACGTTGGCGACGGCCCTCAACCTCCAGGCGCGACCACGGCCACGGCCTCAGCCCCGGCCGGGAGGAGGGGCGCCGGCGCCGGAACCACCGGCGGGGCCGCCGGCGGCGCGGCGGCGGGGGCCGCGACGTCGCCGCGGGCGGGAGGCAGCACGGGCGCGCCGGCCTTGGCGCGGCCGCTTTCCAGCGCCTCGCGCACGCGATCCATGATCAGTTTGATGGCCTTCATGGCGTCGTCGTTGGCCGGCACCACCACGTCGATGAGGTCGGGGTTGGAGTCGGTGTCGCAGATGGCCACCACCGGAATGCCCAGTTTGTTGGCCTCCGCGACGGCGGTCTTCTCATACCGCGGGTCGACGACGAACAGGGCGTCGGGCAGCCGCTTCATCGTGCGAATGCCACCGAGGTTGCGCAGCAACTTGCGGATCTCGCGCGCGAACGAGGCCTGCTGCTTCTTGGAGTAGCGCTCGGTCTCACCGGTGCGCTCCATCTGCTCCAGTTCCTCCAGCCGGGAGAGACGAGAGAGCACGGTGGCGAAGTTGGTGAGCGTGCCGCCCAACCAGCGCTGGTCGACGAAGGGCATCCCCACCTTCTCGGCCACTTCCTTCATGACCCGCTTCGCCTGGCGCTTGGTGCCCACCAGCAGCACTTCGCCACCCTTGGCGACCACCCGCTCGAGGAAGTGGCACGCGCGCACCACCCCGCGGATGGTCTTCTTCAGATCGATGATGTGGATGCTGTGCTGGCGGCTGTGGATATAAGGCTGCATCTTCGGGTTCCACCGGGCCGAGTGATGCCCGAAGTGGACGCCCGCCGCGATCATATCCCGCACCGGGATCGTCACCATGCTGCTCGTGCTCCTTTCACTGCCCGGCCGCCACGCCACGCCACGGAGGATCGCCACGCCGGCGCGCTCCGCCCGAAAAATGGTGTTCCGAGTATAGGGGCCGCCGCCCCGGCGTCAAGGAAAACCGGAGAGGTCAGTTGTCAGTTGTCAGTTGTCAGTTGATGGAGCGCCCCGTCTCCCCAGCCCGGTGCTATCCGCCCCCAGGCCCGGGCGGGGTCTCGCCGCCGTCCGCCGGAGGAGCCGCCGGAGCGGCCCCCGGAAGAGCCTCCGGGCCGGGCGGTGGGGCAGCCGCGCCTCCAGGCTCGAATTTCGTGGGGCGGCGCGGCTCGTCGAGGGAGAGTGGCGGGGGTTCGGGGCGGTTGACGTATTCGCGGAACAACTGGTCCATGCCGATGACCTCGCGCTCGACCGTCTTGCCGTCCTTCCCCAGCACCTGGTACCCCTTGGCCTCCTGGGCCAGGTGTTGGAAGTGGTCGGCGGATCGCTCCACCAGCGACACCCGGCTGGAAAGGCGCAGGGCGCGCTGGGCCGCGAGTTCCAGCGGCATGCGGACGGGAGCCATGGGGTAAGGCTCGGCGAACTCGGCGTGGTCGTAGTAGTCCAGCGAGTCGCCGTCGACGACGGCGCGGGCGGCGAGCGAGAGGTCACGCACGGTGTACAGGTGGTAGACCACGTCTTCCCAGTCGCGCCGGACCTCCTGTTCCTCAAGGTAGCCCACCACCTTCCAGGCCTTCTCCTCGATGTCCAGCGGTTGGCGGACCTCCCAGTACGAGACGACGCTGGCGCGTTCTTTTTTGGGCGTCTCCATCGCCGGGCCGAGCACCCTGGCCGCGAGGTCACGCATTTCCGCGTCGTAGTCGCGGCGGTTGGTGATGGGGTTGGTTTCGCATCCCGCGGCGAGCGCGAGCAGCGCGGCCGGCACGAGGATCAGCGGGGCACGGTGCGGCATGAAGCGACCGGATACCGGAAGCAGGGGGCCACGCTTATTGTGGCTCGCGGGGCCGACAAGTGGAAGGTTCTTTTCTTGTGCGGGTTTCGGACCGCTGGTACGATTCTCGACCGCAGGCTTCGGCCGTTTGTCGGGCGACAGGATGGGGGAATGGGTCCCGTGCGCGGACGGCGCGCGCGGGCTTCTCCCCGCCTGACGGTGGAAAGGACGTTTCCCCATGCGCGAGTGGCGCCAGAAGTGGACGGATCTCTTCCATGCCTTCCGTATCGCGCTTGATCTTCGGAAATTGACGCCGGCGCTCTGCGCCGTCTTCATCACCGTGCTCGGCCTCTACTTCCTGGCGGCGCGCGTGGAGGTGCCGAAGGAGCGGACCTCCGTCGGAAAGGCCCTGACGCTGGCCACCGTGCTCGACGAGTACGGCGTGCGCGGGCCAGCCGTCAAGGAGTTCGCGCGCGGGGTCGTGCGCCACTACACGTTCGCCGACGGTTCCACTGGCTCCACCCCGGCCTGGCTCACCACCGTGCAGGTGGTGCTGGTGGCCGTGGTGCTCTGGGCGGTGTGGTCGTTCGTCATCGGCGCCATCGCCCGCGTGGCCGCGGTGGAGATCGCCCGCGACGAGTCCATTGAGTTCCGGGAGGCCATCCGCTTCGCGTGGCGTCACAAGGGGAGTTTCTTCTGGAGCCCCGTGGGGCCGTTGATCTTCCTGCTGCTGTTCTACCTGGCGCTCCTGTTCTGGGGCGTGGTGGCCACCTGGGGCGAGCCGGGCGGGGTGTGGAGCGCCCTGACCACGCTCATCACCATCGTCACCAGCCCGCTGGCGATCCTGGCGGCGCTGGGCATGGTGTTTCTCATCCTGGGGCTGCTGGGCGGCGGACACCTGATGGGTCCGGCGATGGCCGTGGAGGCCACCGACGCCATGGACGCCATTCAGCGTTCGTTCTCGTACGTGTTCACGCAGCCCTGGCGGGTGATCGGCTACCGGGTGACGGGCGTGCTGTTCGGCGCCGGGTCGCTGGTGGTGGTGGGGTTTTTCGCCTACCTCTTCCTGGGGTGCCTGTTCAAGCCGATGACCTGGGGGATGGAGATGCTGGCGGGGCATGGCGAGCGGCGCGCGGCGTCCGTGGTGCGGTACATGAAATTTGATACTCTGTCACAGGTGGTCAACCGCAAGTTCCAGCAGGGGATCGACTACCACTTCCGGGCGTTCGGCGCGGACGTGACGCCGGCCTACAAGGTCAACCTGGACTTCGTCAACGACTTCCCGGTCAGCCGGAATGAAGAAGTGGCCCTGTGGCGCGCGCGGGCCGCGGCGATCCCCAGCCGGTCGGCCTGGGCCGAGGAGCCGAAGCCGGGCGAAGCGGTTCGCATGGACAAGGCCACCACGCTGCTCTGCTGGGCGGTGGGCGCGCTCGTCATGATGTTCCTGGGCGTCACGGTGGTGGCGTTCCCAGTGTCGTGCGCCGTCAGTTCGTGGTGCATCCAGTACTTCCTCCTGCGCCACCGCGTGGACGGCGTGGAGTTCAAGGACGTCTATCTCGACGACGCCGACAAGGAGTTCTTCGCCGGCATCGACCAGCTGGGCATGAAGCCGGTGGAGAGTTGACGGTCTGTCAGGCCGCCGGCTGTCAGCGCCGCGGCCGTTTCCGGCCCAGGAAGGCGCCCACCGCCTTGAAAATACCGCGCGCGCGCCGCCAGAAACCGCGGCCGAACGCGGCCTCGTGCGCCCCCGCCAGAGCGCGATAGAGGCGATCGGAATAGGGGTACCACCAGAGCACCCGCGCGTCGGCCCGCCCGGTGTTCACGTGCAGCCGGCGGCAGAACTCGTACAACCCGAAGCGGGAGTGGGTGACGCCCTGCCCGCTCTCTTTCACGCCGCCCCAGGGGGTCTCGCAGGCGGCGTGGGTGAACATGTGGTCGTTGACGGTCACGGTGCCCGCCTCCAGTTGTTCCGCGATGCGGAAGGCGCGCCGCTGGTCCCGCGACCAGACGGAGGCGGTGAGGCCGTAGGCCGAGTCGTTCGCCAGGCGGACGGCTTCGTCGTCGGTGGCGAATTTCATGATGGGAAGCGTGGGGCCGAAGGTCTCCTCGCGAACGCAGGCCATGTCATGCGTGACGTTGGTGAGCACCGTGGGCTTGTAGAACAGATCGCCAGCCGCGGCGTTCGGCTCGCCGCCGGCGGCGACAGTGGCGCCTTGGGCGCGGGCGGCGTCGACGTGGCGGCGGACGATGTCGAACTGCATGGCGTTGTTCATGGAGCCGATGTCCACCGGGCCGTCGGGCCGGCCCTGGCGCAGGGCGTTGGTCAGCGCGACCACGCGCGTGACGAACTGGTCGTAGACCCGCTCCTGGACGTAGCAGCGCTCCACCGCGGCGCAGGTCTGCCCCGAGTTCGAGAAGGCCGCCCAGACCGCGCCGCGGGCCGCGTTCTCCAGGTGGGCGTCGTCCAGCACGATCATCGGGTCTTTGCCGCCCAGTTCCAGCACGCAGGGGCGCAGGCGGCGCGCGCACGACTCGCCGATGCGCTTGCCGGTGCGCACCGAGCCGGTGAAGAACACCTTGTCGACCGGCGCGTCCACCACGGCCGCGCCGGTGGCGCCGTCTCCGGTCACCACCTGGAAGATGTCGCGCGGGATGCCGGCCAGGTCGGCCAACTCGCGCGTCTTCACGGCGATCAGCGGCGTGTGCTCCGACGGCTTGTGCACCACGCCGTTGCCAGAGACCAGCGCGGCCGCGATCTCCCCCACCGAGATCGAGAAGGGGTAGTTCCAGGGCGTGATCACCCCCGCCACCCCCAGCGGCTTGTACATGATGTATGAGCGCTTGCCGAGCAGCCCCATGACGCCGATGCCCAGCCGCTCGCGCGCCAGGACGCGCGGGGCCTGCCGCGCCAGCCACGTGAGGTAGTAGCAGACCGGAAAGACCTCGGCGGCGCGCGCCTCGATGGGCGGCTTGCCCGTCTCCCGCGAGAGCGCCTGCGCGATCTCCTCCGCCCGGTCGGTGATCACCGCGCGCAGGTTGAGCAGAAAGCGGCTCCGCTGGTGAACGGAGAGCGCGCCCCACTCCTTCTGCGCGGCGCGGGCGCGCGCCACGGCGTCCAACACCTGTTCGGGGGTCATGTTGGGCACGTCGCCCAGCACCTCGCCCGTGGCCGGGTTGGTCGAGGTGATGCGCGCGCGCTCGTTGAGCGTGGGTACTGCCATGGCCGTTCCCTCGGTGGCGGAGAGCCTCCACGGTACCGCGTCCCGTCCCGCGGAGGAAGCCCCTGCTCTCCTCTCTCCTCCGCTCCACCGGGGCGCACGGGCGGGGGAGTCAGCCGGCGCTCACGTCGCCCAGGCGACGCACCGACCGCACGTCCGAGAGTGACACGACCAGACGATCATGCTTCTTCCAGACGCCGAACGCGGCGGCGCGCCGCAGGTAGTCGTCCTTCGTCTTCTCCGGCGTCTCGTCGAAAACGTCGGCGTCGTGGAGGACGGCGACTTCGCCGGTCATTTCCTCGCACCGGCCGACGTACACCCGCGGCCCGGCGGTGTCGAGCACCACCGTGATGCCGTGCAGGTCTCCCTTGCCGTCGTGAAAGGTGCCCATGCCGGTTCCTCCGATGGGTGAAGTATACCGTTTTCCGGCGACAGCCGGACTGACCGGTCGGGAGAGGCGGTGGCAGATCGATCTGGTACGCGCCTTCATGACGCCGCCTGATGCCTCTTGCGCCCGCGCCTCCGCGTGAGCCTGTCTGCTCCGCTCCGGAGACTCACCGCAGAGGCGCGGAGGACGCCGAGAATTCTTTTTCTTGTTCTGGTCTGCTCCAGCCTTGTCTGCTTTGGACAGTGTGTGTTTTC
>JACQVU010000185.1 GCA_016209585.1 Planctomycetota bacterium | reverse complement strand
CCTTGTCTCCTTGTCTCCTTGTCTCCCCGTCCCTCGTCCCTCGTCCCGCGCCCCGTGGCCGCCGGCGATCTTCCGCCAACCGGGAAACGTCCGCTGCGCGTCGGTTTTCTCGGCGGAGTCGCGCCGCACAAGGGGCTGGGGGCGCTGGTCGATGCGCTTGGAACGTTGGAGCGTGAGGGGTTGCACGCTCGGCTGTTTGCGCCCGGTTGCGGCGCGGCCGATCTTCCGCACGCGAACGTGCCGGCGTTCCTGGCGTCGATCGACCTTCTTGCGATCCCCTCGCTCTGGAACGAGACCGGCCCCATCGTGCTGTTGGAGGCGATCTCCACGGGAACCCCGGTCGTCGCTCCGCGACGCGGCGGCATCGCCGAGTTGATGTCGGGCCGCGAAGGCCACTTCCTTTATGATCCGGCCGATCCGCGGGGCCTGCTCACCGCGCTCCGCGCCGCCGCCGGCGGCGTGTGCGCGCGTCTCCCGCCCGACGCCGCGGTCCGCACCGTGGCTGACGCGGCCGACGACTTCGAGGCCATCTACCGTGGCCTCTGGCGCGCGCCGGCCGGCGAAAAAACAACAGTTTGTCGTTCCGTGGAGGGCGAGTTTGCCCGCCCCGTCCGGCCGGAGTAGAATTGCCGTGGCGCTTGGGTCGGCGGGCGCTTCGCCGGCCGATTGGTGGGCGGCGCCAGGACCCGTATGGACCGCAGCCCGGACTGGTTGACGCAGGCCGATCGCGACCTCGCCCAGGCGCGCGACAGCGCCGCCGCGGGCCGGCACGAGTGGGCCTGCTTCGCCGCCCATCAGGCGGCGGAGTTGGCGGTGAAGGCGCTGCACCTCTCGCGCGGGCAGGACGCGTGGGGCCATGTGATTCGGCGGTTGCTGGAACAATTGCCCGCCGGCGTGGTCGTGCCGCAAGCGCTGCTGGAACGGGCGCGCGTTCTGGACGGATACTACGTTCCGACACGGTACCCGAACGGACACCCCGAAGGGGCGCCGGGCGAACATTACGGCGAAAACCAGAGCCGGGAGGCGATTTCCCATGCCGGTGCGCTCCTTGAGTTCTGCCGTGCTGCGATGGCCGGCCCGCGGTGAGGTGCTGGCCGCCGTCGAGACATGGGCCGCCAGCCTCCGCGCCAGCCACCCGGAGGTCGTC
Source organism: Planctomycetota bacterium (assembly GCA_016209585.1). Lineage (GTDB taxonomy): Bacteria > Planctomycetota > UBA8742 > JACQVU01 > JACQVU01 > JACQVU01. The sequence goes on along the minus strand of JACQVU010000185.1, from coordinate 2,334 downwards.
AACGTCGGCGTGTTCGGCTCGCTCGCGGGCGGCGGCTACGGCGTGGGCAGCGACGCGGATATCGTGGTGATCGCCGATTGTTCGAACCTCGATTCCGCGGCCCGCTACGTGCGGTATTGTCCGGACGGGCTGCCCGTTCCGGCCGACTTGCGGGTTTATACGCCGGCGGAATGGGCGGCCCAGATCGCCGCCCAGGCGGCTCTTACACCGCGTTGGACCGACCACGTCCGCTGGCTGCCCTATGTTCCCGCCGCCCGCGACGTGACTTCGCCGGCTGGACCGGCGGCGTGATCGCGCGGCCGCCCCGGGGTTCCTGATTCCCGGCCCCGCGCGCGACGTGCTCGGCCTCCACCGTGGTGGTGATGCCGCCGCGGGCGGTGAAGGCTCCCGTGACCTTCATGCGGCGGGGGCGGCAGGCGGCCACCAGGTCGTCGAGAATGCGGTTCACCACGGCCTCGTAGAAGATTCCCTGGTCGCGGTAGGAGATCAGGTAGTACTTGAAGGCTTTCAGTTCGATGCACTTGCCATCGGGAACGTACTCGACCCGGATGGCGCCGAAGTCCGGCAGGCCGGTCTTCGGGCAGACGGAGGTGAACTCGGGCGCCTCGATGCGAATCCAGTAGTCGCGATCCGGCGCCGGGTTCGGAAAAGTCTCCAGCAAAGGCGGCTGATCACGGCCCACGGCTCACGCCCCCTTTCCCGCTTCCGGTTCGTGGCAGGCGTCGATTTTCGCCACCCGCCCGGCATGCCGGCCGCCCAGGAAGGGGGTGGCGAGCCAGAGGCGAACGATCTCCGCCACGCGGGCCGCCGGCACCACGCGGCTTCCCAGGCAGAGCACGTTGGCGTCGTTGTGTTCCCGCGACATGCGCGCGGTGTACTCGTCGTGCGCCACCGCCGCGCGCACCCCCCGGAAGCGGTTGGCGGCCATGCCCATGCCAATGCCCGTGCCGCAGATGAGCACGCCGCACGCCGCCTGGCCGGAGGCCACGGCGCGCGCCACGCGGGCCGCGAAGTCGGGGTAGTCCACCGGATCGGGCTTCGCCGGACCAAGATGTAACACCTCATGCCCGGCCTCGCGCAACGCGGCCGCCAGCGCGAGGCAGGCCTCGACGCCGGCGTGGTCCGACGCCAGCGCCACCACCGCGCCGCCCGGCCGCTCTTGGCGCGCCTTCACATCCACGTCAGCGCCTCCTTCACCAGCGCCTCGATGCGGTGGGCGCATTCCAGGTAGACCACCTCGTCGCCCCCGAAGGGGTCGGGCACGTCGCGCCGCCGGGGATCGAACATCCGCAGCCGGTCGCCCAGTTCGGGCATGTGTTCTTTCAGGCTTTCGTACTGGGCCTTTTCCATCGCGAAGATGTAGTCCCACGAGGCCAGATTCTGGAGGTTGAGGCTCCGCGACTGGTGATCCGCCGGTTCGTACCCCAGTTTCTCCAGCGCGAACAGCGCCTTGTCTGACATCGGCACCCCCGGCCGCGCGAAACTCCCCGCGCTCGACACGAAGAAACCACGCGGAATGAAGCCGTCTTCGCGCGCTGGAACGCGCGCCGCGTCGCGGTCGGCCACCAGCCGCCGGAACATCTGTTCGGCCATGGGCGAGCGACAGACGTTGGCCGTGCAGACGAACAGCACGCGAATGGCCGCGGCCAGCCGCAGGAGGTGTTCAGACACCCCGCCCTCGCGCACGACGCGGAAACCGTCGTCGGTCGCGAACACCACACCCGACGGCCGCTCGCTCGGGCCGCACGCGCCCTCGATGACCAGCCCCACCTCCCGCCCGAACGTGTCGCGCACCTGGCGCGCGCGCGTCGCCTCCGGTTCCCCCGCGCGGTTCGCGCTGGTCACCAGCAGCGGGGCGGGCGCGGCGTCTACCACCGCCAGCGCCACGGGGTGATCGGGAATCCGGAAGCCCAGCGTCGCGTCCCCTTCCACGGTCCGCGCCACCAGCGTCAGCGGGCCGGGCCAGAAGGCCTTGGCGAGACGGTCGAACACCACCGGCGCCCGACCGAGGAGCCGGGCCGCCTGCCCCAGCCGCCGCACGAAGCGGGTGAAGGGCTTGCGCTCGTCACGCCCCTTGAGGCGGCGCAGTTCCTCCTCCCCGCCCGGCGCGCCGAGCAACGCCGCCAGGCCGTACACAGTGTCAGTTGGAAAGGCGATGACCCCGCCGCGCTGCAAAACGCGCAGGGCCTCGTCGCGCAGATCGTCGCTCAGCGGTGGAGGAGGTGGGTTGGAGTCCGGCACGAGCGTCTCAGAAGCAGAACACGGGCGTCCCCTCATTGTATCCCACCCGCCCACGCCGCCCCACCGGGAAGCCCGCGGGGCGAGGGGCGGGGG
>JACQVU010000194.1 GCA_016209585.1 Planctomycetota bacterium | reverse complement strand
GTATGGGACACATGGGTCGTATGGGTGTGGCCTATCCCATCGGTCCCATTCGTCCCCTGCGTCCCATGTGTCCTATCGCCCCGCGCCCCGTGCGGTTGCACATGCCAGTAGTCTCTGCGTTCCTCTGCGACCTCAGCGGTGAAGGCTGACAACTTTTTTTGTCGCTCTTGCACACCGCTGTTTCGTGCGACGGTGCGCCGTTCTCCTGGCGACAACTTTTTTTGTCGTTCTTGCACATCTGGGCAAGGGACGATGGGCGGGGAACGAGGGGCGCGGGAGCAGGCGGAAGACGCAGAGGAACGCAGAGCCACCATTCCTCCCACCTCATGCGTCGAAAGGACGCCTCACCACGGGTGGAGGAAAGATGGAGTTCACCTAACTCGTTTCCCGGCAATCACTAACGGCGCGACAAAAATTCCGGATTTGTCGGGGCGCGGACCATCCCCTCATCCCCGGCGCTTGGGGCGTCAATGGGCGAGGCGCTGGCCCGCGTGATCGCCGCGCACCTCATCCCCGGCGCTTGGGGCGTCAATTGCGGGAGATCTCCAGCATCCGCTCCAGCGGGAGCCGCGCGCGGCGGGCGAGTTCGATGTCGACGTCGATCCGCGGCTCCATGCGCTCCATGCACTCGGCGATCTTCTCCATCGTGTTGAGCCGCATGTAGGGGCAGTAGCTGCACGCGCAGGTCTGGTTGGGCGGGGCGGGAATGTAGACCCGGCCCGGGGCGCGCTTCTTCATTTCATGGATGACCCCCGGCTCCGTGGCGATGATGAAGGTGTTCGTGCGGGCGTCGGGGGCGGTGGCGCGGTCGATGATGCCCGTGGTCGAGCCGATGAAGTGGGCGTGCGCCAGGATGCCGACGGGGCACTCCGGATGGGCCAGCAACTCGGCCCCGGGGTTCTCGCGCAGCGCCTGGAGGATCCGTTTCTCCTCGAAAATGTCGTGCACCACGCAGACGCCGTCCCACGGCACCAGCCGCCGCCCGGTGCGTTCCGCCACGAAGCGCGAGAGGTGGCGGTCGGGGGCGAACAGCACCGCCTGATCGCGCGGGAAACTGCTCACCACCTTCTCCGCGTTCGACGACGTGCAGATCACCGTGCTCAGCGCCTTCACCCACGCCGGGCAGTTGATGTAGGAGACCAGCGGCAACGATTCGTGGCGGCGGACCCAGGCCTCGAACGCCCAGCGCGGTTCGCAGGAGTCGGCCAGCGAGCAGCCGGCGGCCGAGTCTGGCATGAGCACGGTCTTGCCGGGGTTGAGGATTTTGGCGGTCTCAGCCATGAAGTGGACGCCGCAGAAGACGATGACGCTGGCGTCGCTCTTCCGCGCTTCCTGGGCCAGTTTGAGCGAATCGCCGATGACGTCAGCGATGTCCTGGATGTCGTCATCCTGGTAGTAGTGCGCCAGAATGACGGCGCCCAGCGACCGCTTCAGCGCGGCGATGCGTGCGAGCGGGTCGGCGACCTGCATGGCGTGGCGTCCTCGTGGTTCACCCTCCGTGGTTCACCCTCCATTGTACGCCGCAACCGGCCTTCGTTCGCGGGTAAAACCGAGGGCGCGGCGGGCTACAGCGGGATGTTGCCGTGTTTTTTCGGGGGATTGGCGTCGCGCTTGTTCTGGAAGAGTTCCAGCGCCCGGACCACGCGCCGGCGGGTGTGGCGCGGGAGGATCACGTCGTCGAGATAGGCCTTTTGCGCGGCGATGTAAGGGTTGGCGAAGTGGTCGCGATACTCGGCCACCAGTTTGCGGCGCAGGGTCTCTGGGTCGTCGGTCTCGGCCAGTTCCTTCTTGTAGAGGATGTTCACGGCGCCCTCAGGGCCCATCACGGCGATCTCGGCCGTGGGCCAGGCGAGGTTGATGTCGCCGCGGATGTGCTTCGACCCCATCACGTCATAGGCCCCGCCGTAGGCCTTGCGGGTGATCACGGTGATCTTCGGCACGGTGGCCTCGCAGTAGGCGTACAACAGTTTGGCGCCGTGGCGGATGATGCCGCCGTGCTCCTCGGCGACGCCGGGGAGGAAGCCGGGCACGTCTTCGAAGGTGACGATGGGCAGGTTGAAGCAGTCGCAGAGGCGCACGAACCGCGCCCCCTTCACCGACGCCGAGATGTTCAACGTGCCGGCCAGCACCTCGGGCTGCTGCGCCACCACGCCCACCGGCCGGCCGGCGAAGCGGGCGAAGCCGGTGATGATGTTGCGCGCGTGGGTGGGCTGGAGTTCGAAGAACCGCGCGTCGTCGACCACCAGCGAGATCAGCCGCGCCATGTCGTAGGGCTTCTCGGAGGAGTCGGGGATGAGAGCGTCGAGTTCGGGGACGTCGCGGGCGGGGTCGTCACCCGTCGGCCCCAGGGGCGGGGAGTCGAGGTTGTTCTGGGGCAGGAAGGAGAGGAGTTCGCGGACGGCGAGCAGCGCCTCAGCCTCGCTGGCGAAGGCGTTATGGGCGACGCCCGAGAGGTCGGCGTGGACGCGCGCGCCGCCCAGGTCCTCGAAGGTGACCTCCTCGCGGGTGACGGTTTTAATCACGTCGGGGCCGGTGATGAACATGTGCGACGTGCCCTCGACCATGAAGATCACGTCGGTCATCGCCGGGGAGTAGACCGCGCCGCCGGCGCAGGGGCCGAGGACGACGGACACCTGGGGCACCACGCCGGAGGCCAGAACGTTGCGCAGGAAGATGTCGGCGTACCCGCCCAGCGAGACCACGCCCTCATGGATGCGGGCGCCGCCGGAGTCGTTCAGACCGACCACGGGGCAGCCCGTCTTCATGGCCATGTCCATCACCTTGCAGATCTTCACGGCGTGCATCCGGGAGAGCGAGCCGCCGAACACCGTGAAGTCCTGCGAGAAGACGAACAGATCGCGCCCGTTGATTCGCCCGGCGCCGGTCACCACGCCGTCGCCGGGCGCCTTGCGGTCCTGCATGCCGAAGTCGGCGCAGTCGTGCGTCACCCACTTGTCGAACTCCTCGAACGACCCCTTGTCGAGCAGCAGGTCGATCCGCTCGCGCGCCGTGAGTTTGCCGCGCTCGTGCTGCTTCTTCACGGCCTCATCGCCGCCGCCGGCGCGAGCGCGGGCGTCGAGTTCCTGGACCTCACGGATGCGGTCGGCGGTGGTGCGTGCGCTCATGGCACGCTCGTCATCTCGAGGCGTTCGGGAATATGGAAGTTGGGGATGGCGTCGCGCACCGGGTAGAGCACCGCGCCGTCCTCGCGCAGAAAGCCAGCCTCGATGCGCTCGCTCACGGTCTCGCCGGCCTGGGTGCGCGCCTTCCCGGCCTCGATGGCCGCGTTCACCCTGGCCAGCAACTCCGGCGGCGCCAGCGAGAGGGCCTTGTGGTTCTCGGGGCAGACGACGAACTCGAGCAGGTCTTCCAGGGCGCCCATGGGTGGTAAGGAAGGGGGTTTCGGTGGAGCCGCGCGGCGACGGGGGGCACGTCACCGCCCCGGCGCTCGCAGAAGCGGCGAAGGCGCGACGCCGGTGGTCGCGCCCGCTTCCGCGAAAGAGTAGCCGCACGGCGCGCCGCCCGCCAGCAGGTCACGGTCGCGCAGGTCACGTTCGTCGATGGGGAAGAAGCGGCAGTTCATCGGCTTCTCACCGTGAATCACGCAGTAGGGCGTGCCCGTGGTCTCATCCAGGTAGGGGCAGACCAGGAAGAGTTTGCAGCAGGCGCCGGACCGGTCGCACTGGCCGCGACGCCGGCGCATCTGCTCTTCGACGTACCGGGGCCGGAAGCGGATGAGCCACCACCGGCGCGCCTTGCCCCACAGGAGGCGCGCCTGTGCGCCGAGCGGCAAACGACGGTTGGGGTCCATCCGTCAGTTCTTCCTGCGCAACACGGCCTCTTCCTTCTCGACGGCGGTGGCGCGATCGGCGATCGCGCGGAACCTGGCGTATTCAGCGCGGGCGATGCGGTTGGCTTTCCAGGTGATCTCCCGCGTGGCGGTGATGGCCGATCCCTCCGCGCGGAACGAAAGGCGGTACGAAAGGGCGTCGATCTCAGCCTCGAACCCCTCGGGCAGCGACTCCACCTCGTACCCGGCGGGGAGGGCGTAATGCGTGATCTCGGTGCGCTGTGACGGGGGGCCGAGGACGATGTCGTACTTGCGCTCGGAGAGCGCGGCGAACTGTTCCAGGTGGCTTTCGGCGAACGCCGGCTTGAAGCGCAGCGCCGCGCCCTCGGCCCGCGCGAACGCCGGGATGGTGGCGGCGTACTCCCAGTCCACCGGGGCGTTCAGGTTCGCCAGGTCGCTCACCTTCACCTCCTGGACCTTGGCGCCGCCGTAGGAGTTCGAGAGCGACTCCTCCACCTGGGTCTTGCGCTTCTCCTCCACCTCGAAGGCCTGCCGGATGCCGGCGGCCCTGGCGCCCACCTCGTGCGCCTTCGCGGCGAGAGTGGCCGCGCCGTCGGCCGCGATGGTCACCCGCGCCTCGCGGCGGGAGGCGTTCTCTTCCGGCCGGATCCACGGCACGGTCTCCAGGCGGCCGGCCTTCTCGCCCACCACCAGCACGGTGGCGCCCTTGTCGAAGTCCGGCAGGTCGGTGGCCCCGTGGAAGGAGGCGGTGCCGTCGAGGAAGAGCGTGCGGCCGTCGGACAACGTCACGCGGGTGATGCAGTGGTTGAAATGGCCGATCAGGGGCAGCGCCAGGTCTTCCTTGGAGCGCTGCGGGTCGCCGTTGATGAGCACCATTTCGCCCTTCACGCCGATCTCCTTGAGCATGGCGTTGATGAGGATGGCCTTGTCTTTGCAGTCGCCGAACTTGCGGGAGAAGATGGTCGCGGCCTGGTAGGGCTTGTAGCCATGCACGCCGAACTCCCAGGCGACGTACCGGATGTCGGTGACCACGAAGTTGTAGATCGCGCGCACCTTGTCCCACTCATCGGTGAGGCCGGCGGTGAGTTCCTTCACCTTGGCCCGCATCTCCTCCGAGGAGTCGTGCTGCCGCTTCACCAGGTTGTAGTACCACTCGGAGAACTCCGGCCACGTGCCGTACGAGGAGATGTCGAGCCGCGGCAGCACCTCCCGCGCGTCGGGCATCATCGGCTCGCCCTCCACCTTCGGCAGGTCGCGCGCCACCCACTCATGGATCGTGGCGCCGCTCTTCTCGTCGCGCGTCACCCGCGGATCGGGCACGCCCTTGGTCTGGTGGACGTGGAACTTCCGCCCCTCCGGGAAGAGGTAGACCCGCCGCATCTCCATCACCGGCCGCGGGCCGCCGAACGTCACCGTCTCGCCGAAATAGTCGCCGAAGAAACTCTGCGAGGTCTCCGTCCGCCGGAACTCGAAGTCGATCAGGTCGCCGATCTCCAGCGGCGGCGGGTCCACGCCCCCCCAGCGGATGCGAACCTCCTCTTCCTTGCCGTTCTTGCGGATCAGGCGCGCCTTCTCAATGCGCACCTCTTCGCCGCCCATCCGGCTGCCCCACACCCCCACCGTGTCCAGTTGCCGCTTGCCGGCCTCGGCGGTGACCTTGAGGATGCGGCGGTTGTACGACTCCGTCGTGCCCTCGACGTTCACCCTGGTGATCTCCAGGTCGAGGACCACCACGTAGGGGTCGTCGTCAGAGTGGGTCATCTCCCGCGCGCGCGTGATGAGCGGCTCGGCGTCGGGCATGAAGGGCGCCTCGAACCCCGGCTCTTTCCCCTTGAGGAAGCGGATGTACTCCTTCAATTGCGGCTGCTTGGGGTTCACGTCCAGCGAGCGCATCCAGTAGACGTGCGCGCGGCGTTTCTCTTCTTCCCCCGGCAGGCGGTGTTGAAGGTTGCCCATCTCGCGCAGCAGGTCATCGTCTTCCGGGGCGATGGCCAGGGCGCGATCCAGCGTCTCCACGGCCGCGCGGACGCCGGCCTCGCTCTTGTCGCCCTCCTCTACCCGGGCCTTGCGGCTGTACGCCCCCAGGTCGAACGGGTCTTCGGCGATGAGCCGGTCCAGGTGGCCCATGGCGGCTTCCATGTTCCCGGCCAGCACCTCCTGACGGTAGAGCGTCTCCCGCGCGCCCCGGTCCAGGTGATCGGCGGCGGCGATCTTGCGGATCAGGTCCAGGGCCTCGCCGTTGCGGCCGCGCTGTTCCAGCGCCCGCGCGTAGGTGCGCAAGACGGACAACCGCTCCGGGTGGGCGGCGGCGTACTGGCGCACCAGGCGCATTTCCTCCACCTCCCAGCCGCGCGCTCGCTTCATGTGGGCGTCGGCGATGACGGCGCCCTCGTTGTCCGGGGCGATGGCGAGCACGTCGCCCAGCATCTCGCGCGCCCGCTTCGCGTTGCCGAGGTCCAGATAGTAGCCCACCAGCGCCATCCGCGCGCGCACGTGCTTGGGGTCTAATTCAATCGTCTTTTCCAGTTCGTGGCGGCGCAGGTTCTGGTCGCGCTCCGCCGCCATGCTGGTCGCCAGTTGGGCGGCCTGCGCCAGCGCGAAGTGGTAGGGCGCGCTGTCCGGCTGGGCGTCCACGGCCAGGCGCGTGAGCTCGATGACCCGCCGCGAGGCGTGGTCGAGCTGCCCCTCGCTCACGTACAGCCCCGCGAGGCGATAGGCGGTGCGGTGGTCGGCCGGGTTCCGCTTGAGCGCCGCTTCCAGCACCGCGGCCGGCGTCCTTGTGGGCGGCGCGTCGCTCTCCACCGGCTCGCCCGGCGCGGCGGGCGTGATCGGCTCGCTCCGGCCCAGGCCGTGGTCGATCGCGAGGCCTTCAAACGGTCCGCCGCCGGCCGCCGTGAGGCGCAGGCGGAACCCCCAAGATCCCTCTTCTTCGCCTACTTTGACCAGGATGCGGTTCCAGCCGGCCTCCAGAGTGACTCGGGCCACCTCGGAGTCGAACCCGCACCCCCGCTTCACGTTGTTCTCGAAGACCTTGACGCCGTTCACCCAGATGCGGATGGACTCGTCCGACGCGATGAAGAGATCGGCCGCTTGCCGCTCCGGGCTTTGGACGTGGGTGACGGCGTAGGCCAGCGCCTGGTCGTTCGGCCGCACCAGGGCGTCGAGATTCACGAAGCCATCCGCCGGCTCCACCGGGCAGGCCCGCCAGGAGACGTTCCACTTCTTGCCCATGCAGGACTTCCCGAAGTCCACCTCCGTCTCCGGCGGGTACTCGCGGTCGAAGCCCGCCCCGCGTTCATTGTCGAAGGCCCCGATCACCGCCCACCGGCGCAGGAAGCCCAGGCGGTCGTACTGCGCGCGGGCGTCGGCCTCCCGCCCCAGGTGGCGGTAGTCGTCGGCCATCACCATGCGCGTCGCCGCAGCGAGGGGAGGATCGTCGATCCTGGGCAGCAGCCGTTCGAGAAAGGCGGCGCTGTCGGCGAACCGGGAAAGCAGGTAGACCCGCCCCTCGTGGTCGTGCAGGAACCCCGTCGTCACCGCCAGGGCGTAGGCGCGCTCCTCGGCGCTCTGGGCCGAGCGCGCGGCGATGATCCCCGCCACCAGCGCCCGGTTGGTCAGATCGAGAGCCTTTTCCACGTCACCGTGCGCCGAGGCGGCGATCACCTGGTCCTCGATCGCCGTCACACGGTCCATCCCCGACTCCGCCGCTCGCGCCGGCGGCGCGGCGAGCAACCCGGCGACCGCCGCGAGGAGAGCCGCCGCCGTGGCGGCGAAGGAAGCGAGGGGGCTGAGGGTGGTGCGTGAATGGGCGCGCATGGTTATGGCTCTGGTTCGTTGGCGGCGCGCGGGTGAGGCCCCGCCGGTCGCCGACCGGGCATGAAGCGCGCGGCGTGCGCCGCGAAGAGGCGGGTATGGTACCACCATCGAGCCGGCGGCGACCAAACAACATCGCCGGAGCGCGCCCCGTTCCCCTTGCGCTCCCGCGGACCGCGTGGTATCCCTTCCCCCGCTCGGGGCGGCTGGCCAGGTGGGGGCGGGAGGAGAGGCTACGGTATGGGCGTCCATCCGCTGGCGGTCGTTCACCAGAACGCGCGGATCGCGGATGACGTGGAGATCGGCCCGTTTTGCGTGATCGGCCCGGACGTGGCCATTGGGCCGGGAACCCGGCTCGCCAACCACGTTTCGATCCTGGGTATCACCACCATCGGGCGGGGGAACGCCTTCTCGCCGTTCGCCTCCATCGGCGGGCCGCCGCAGGACAAGAAGTACGCCGGCGAACCGACCCGGCTGGTCATCGGCGACCACAACTCCTTCCGCGAGTCGGTCACCGTGAACGTGGGCACCGCCCACGGCGGCGGGGTCACCACCATCGGCGACAACAACCTCCTGATGGCCTACGCCCACGTGGCCCACGATTGCCGCCTGGGGAACAGCAACATCATCGCCAACTCGGTCAACCTGGCGGGGCACGTCGTGGTGGGCGATTTTGCCAACATCTCCGGCATGACCGGCGTGCATCACTTCACCAGCATCGGCGACCACGCCTTCATCGGGGGGCTCTCGCGCGTCACCCAGGACGTGCCGCCCTACATGATGGTGGTGGGCGCCGCCGGGCAGGTGGTGGGGGTCAACAAACTGGGCCTGCGCCGCGCCGGTTTCACCGAGGCCGACGTGGAAGAGGTGGTGAAGGCCCACCGCCGGCTCTATCGCGGCGTGACGCCGCGCGCCCAGGTGATCGAGGAGATGGAATCGGAGTCGCACTGCCCCGCCGTGGGCAACCTCATCGCCTTCCTCAAGCGGCAATCGCTGGGCGTCAGCGGCCGGTACCTGGAATCCCTTCGCCACAAGGACGACGCCCCCGCCCGCGCGCCGGTGGGGGAAGAGGCGGCGTCGTGACCACGCCGGCGCCCGTCCCGTCACCCCGGCCCCTGCGCGTCGCCGTGGTGGGGGTGGGGCACCTTGGCCGCCACCACCTGCGCAAGTATGCCGCCGTCGAGGGCGTGCGCCTGGTGGCGGCGGTGGACCCTTCCCCGGCCGCGCGAGAGTGGGCGGTGAAGAACGCCTCCGTCCCAGCCACGGAGTCGCTGGGCGACATCATCGGCCGGGTGGACGCCGTCACCGTGGCGACGCCGACCGCCCACCACCTGGAAGTGGCGCTGCCCCTGATCGAGGCGGGCATCCACGTGCTGGTCGAGAAGCCCATCACCACCACCGTGGCCGAGGCCCGGCGGCTCATCGAGGCGGCGCGTCGGCGGGGGGTGGTGTTGCAGATTGGCCACG
>JACQVU010000193.1 GCA_016209585.1 Planctomycetota bacterium | reverse complement strand
GTGTCTTCGTGCCTTCGTGTGAGCCTACTTGCACCGCGCCGCGATCTTCGGGTCGCCCGCGTACGCGCTGCCGGGGGTGGGAAGGCGCTCGATCTCGCCGGTTTCCAGGTTCACGCGCATGCCGACCTTCCGCTCCCATTGGTCGAGGATGGCAAGCACCTTCTTCGGCACGCCGTTTTCGTGCATGTACCCCTCTCCCCTTGGGAGAGGGTCGGGGTGAGGGGAGCCGGGGTGAGGAGGCCGGGGTGAGGGGGTCGCCAGGCGGCGCGCAGGCGGCAGAGTCACGGGACGTGGGCGACCAGTTCGATTTCCGCGCCGTTCGCGGCGGCGGCCTCCGCTCGCGCGAGAATCGCCCTGGTCGTTTCCTCGCTCAGGTAATACTCAGCGCAGTTGTCGCACACCTCGGCGGGCACGTTCTTGACGATCACCGTGCAGCCGGCTTGCTGGAGCGTGACGGTGGCGTGGCCTGGATGCGTCCGGCCCTGCTTGCAGATCAGACAGTTCATGTCTCCCTCCTGCGTTTGAAGTCGTCCTCCCAGCGATCTTTGTCCGGCTCGTAAACGGTGACGACGTACCCGGCCCCGTCCCGTGCATCATACGCGACAACGACGTGAAGTGGGCGCGTCCCCACGAAGGCCATCAGCAATCGACTCGGATGCGGCTGGTCATCGGCGTAGTCGGCGAGAATCTCGCCGCGCTTGACCACGTGCCACACATCGTCGGCGCTGATTGCCCGAGCGTACATCCGCGTGATCGCATGGGCGCTGAAAACCAGACTCGCTGGCGCCCACCTGTCCGTCATGGCCCGGTTCCTTCGGTTCGTAGTTCCGCCGTCAGGCGGTCTTCGCCGGACGCCCCCAGTTCTCTTCTCTTTCGCCAGCCCCCTTCGTGCCTTCCCGCCTTCGTGTCTTCGTGCCTTCGTGTGAGCCTACCTGCACCGCTCCGCGATCTTCGGGTCGCCCGCGTACACTCTGCCGGGGGTGGGAAGGCGTTCGATCCCGCCGGTGTCGCGCATTCACTGGCGGGGCTGGTTCACACGAAGGCACGAAGACACGAAGGACTGAGGGCCGTTCACAACTCGCGGACGACGACGTGGCCTAGCCGACGGCGGGGGGGAGCGCGGGGGGCGACGAGGGGTTCCGGCGACGTTGGGCGGAGGAGTTGTTGTCGCGGGCGCGCGCCGCGCCGGCCCCTTCGTCGTTGGAATCGGTTTCCTGATCGTCGCGCACGAAGGTGGCACGGCGCACGGCCGATTCGTTTTCGCCGTCACGGATGAAGGTGCGGGGCGTGACGGGGCCGTCGAGTTCGTCATCGTCGCGGGTCGGGCGGTTTTTTTCAGACGCCCTCACGGGCGCACTACGAACGTCATCGTCGCGGGTCGGGCGTTCGAGCGTGACGGCCTCGACCTCGGCCGAGCGGCCGGCGACGGCGTCGAACTCCACGCCGGCCTCCGGGGCCACCACCACCAGAGGCGCGTCGCCGCACGCCTTGCATTTGTACGTGGCGCGCTCGTCGTGTTCCTTGATCACGAATCGCTTGCCGCACGACGCGCAGGCATACAGTTGCCGCCGTTGCAGCGCGAGGGCCACGCGCACCTGCGCCTTGGTGAGCAGGCCGCGTTCCACGAGCGCCGCGCCGAGGGCCTTGCGCGTGAGCGCCCCGCCGTTCTCGCCGTCGCCCGAGGCTGCGAGGTCGAGCAACACCGCCTCGAGTTGCTCCGGCGTGATGAAGCCGGCCTGGATACAGGCTTCGCCGAACTTGAGGGATGGGGATTCAGGCATGGAGGCGTCTTCTTCGCCACGCTCAAGAACTCCGCACGCCTACCGCGGGTAGCCGTACAACTTGTGCTGTAAATCGTCCGCCTCCCGCTCAGTCCGCTGTGCGCACGACCTGAACAACGCCGCCAATACCAACAATAGCGCCATGATTACACCATAGACCCAACGCCCGGACGCGTCTGTCGCCGCGTTCGCCATACGGCGCCGATCCCGAACTTTCGAAAGATTCTTCTCGCGGATGTTTTCCTCAATAGAACTCGCCGTTTCCTCAGTGAGAATTCCACGATCGATCAGGGTGGATTTGAGTGCACGCAATGTGATCCTCGCACCCTCGGTGGATTCCATTTCGAGCAAAACCTCGTCTAGTTTCTTATACGTCATGATACCTGCCCTGACGCACTTTTCTCCGAATTCGCGAACTTTCGAAGGAACCGCTGAGGCGGTGCGGCCCTCGAGATACGTCCGCACATCGGCGGCGAGGGCTTCGACCGTGGCGTACCGCGCGCGCTTTTTCTTCGAGAGCGCCTTCATGCAGACGGCCGACAGTTCCGGGGGGACGGTTCGTAGTTCCGCCGTGAGGCGGTCTAAGGAATCGCGCTCGGCCGCGGGGCGGTTTTCCTCGGACGCCCTCACGGGCGCACTACGAACGGCGAGGCGGTCTTCCGGCGGCGGGCATTTCTCGTTCACCACTTTGGCGATGATGCTCCACACGTCGTCGCCGGTGAAGGGGGGCTCGCCGCAGAGGATTTCGTAGAGGACGGCGCCGAGGGCGTACACGTCGGTCTGTTCGTCCACGTCGTCGGGGCGTTCGTCGGCCTGCTCGGGCGCCATGTACGAGGGCGTGCCGACGAGCGT
>JACQVU010000177.1 GCA_016209585.1 Planctomycetota bacterium | reverse complement strand
TCCCTGTCCCCCGTCCATCGGCGCGCCGCAGCGGTCGCAGAACTTCGCCAGCGCCGACACCCGGTGCCCCTTGGGGCAGCGGAGCGCCCGCGGCGGTCCGGCGCGACGGTAGGAGTCGAGCAACGCCCACGCCACGGCGTAGGCCGCCAGCCAGGCGGCGGAGAAGAACCGTACGAGGGCCGGCGCGAGACCTTGTCCGGACCCATCCCCGGCCGTCAGGCCAACGGTGCCGGGCGCGGCCCAGGCGAACAGCGCGCCGCTGACGACCAGATACCCCACCGCGAACGCGGCCGCGACCTTCAGCCACCCCGCGGCGCCCCGCAACGCCATCCGCCAGGCCGCGGGGCGAAAGGGGGCGCCCCCGATGCCGCCCGTGAACAGCAGCGCCGCGCCCCAGAGCACCACGCAGCCGCTGGTGAGCAGGAGCGCCCAGGTGAGGTCCACCAGCACCCACCCTCCCACCGCGGCGAGGTGCAGGAAGAGTGACCCGGCGAACCCGACGGCGGCCAGCCAGACGAAGGGGTTGACCAGCAGCCTCCGGATCATCGCGGCGCTTCCCGCACGCGGGCGTCATGCAGCACGTTGCCCTCGCGCTGTCCGACCGCCTCCACGCGCCGGCCGTGCCACTGGGCCAGGTCGCGGCGGCTGCTGTTGATCTGGAAACTCTCCGGTGGCGACGCCCCCGGCGGGAAGCAGCAGAGCCGGTAGATACGGCCGGTGTCGGTCGTCAGCGAGGGGAAGCCGGGGCGTTGCGCGTCGAGGAGGCCGACGAAAGGGCCGGCGTCGTCTGCCTCCGGCGCGCCGCCGGGGCTGAGGACCTTCTCCCACTCGGCCGCCACGTCGTTCAGGTGCGCGTCGTCCCAGAAGCGGCGCATGTCGCTTTCCGCCGCCACGGAGGCGCTCTGCCCGTCGGGCTGGACCCGGACGAAGCGGTCGGTGAAGGCCGCGCGGTCGACGCGCTCCAGCCGGGCCGCGTAGCGGGCCGTGCCGTGGCGTTCGAACTCGATCTCCTCCAGGCCGGCCTTGCCCTTGGCGGTGAAGTCGAACGCCACCTCGGCGATCTCGTCGCCCTCCGCGCCGTTCACGGCCAGGAGGCGCGCGGTGGCCTCGACGTGGCCCTGTATCTCCTTGATCCCCATCGCCGTCAAAACGTCCATCACCCGCAACGACCAGGTCTCGCCCACCGCCACCGGGCGCGGGGGAAGGACCTGTTCGGTGATGAAATCCTTCATGTCCAGTTGGGAGTAGTTCATGGCGCTGATGACACCGTAAAGCGTTTCGTACTCTTTCTCTCCTTTCGGGTCCACCGTCACGCGCGCCCGCGTGCGGTGCAGCGGCAGAAGGATTTCCTGCGCCGGGTTCTCGCCCTTCTGCTGCCGGCTGCGCGCGATCAGCGTTTCCTGCACGTAGCGGCGGGCTTCGCCGGCGAACACTTTCTCGAGGCGGGTGGTCCACGACTTCTCCATGTCGTTGACGGTTTTCTCCCGCTGGAAGTCGCCGCCCGCGAGCCGCTTCTTCTCTTCCATCACCGTGTGGACGGTGAGCGCGGTGTGATAGGCCTCGCCCTCGATGAGCGTGGATGAGAGCGCGTACCTTTTGACCTTCGGATCTCCCGCGGCGGCCTTCTGAGCGCCCGGCCCCCAGGTGGCGCCGTCCTTCCCATCGCCGGCCTTTCCCACGGCTGGCGGGCGAAAGAGCGAGCAGGAAGCGACCGCCATCGCGACCACGAGGGCGAGAGCGAGCAACGGGAGCGCGATGAGGCGGCGGTAGCACATGGTGGCGCCGGGGCCGGGAAACGGGAGACCGGGGGCCGCAGCCCGAATCATGGGATCACAACCCGGTGGCGGGCACAAGCACGGCGTTGGCAAGCGGGTTGGCCTGTTTCGTTGGGGGAAGCGGGGAATCTGGAATGAACCGCCGGCCGCGGCATTCGTTGTAACAGGGCGTGGGAAGCGGGCGCGCCCGGAACGCATGCCAGAGGGGCGCCGGACGGCGAGGCGAATGGTTCGCGCGGCTATCGGGGGATGGGCCGCGCGATCGCCGCGCCGAACGGCGCCCCCTTCATTTCTTGCGATCTTCCCGGATAATGGTTCCCGCGTGTGCCCGACCCCTGACCCCCGCCTTTGAGTGCTGGGTGCTGGGTGTTGGGTGCTGGGTCCAACACCCAGCACCCAACACCCAGCACCGCGGTACTCCGCCTGACCCCCGACCCCCCGACTCCGGCCGAACGGCCCCGCCGCGGTTCCATGCGCGTCCACTGGCTGGGACACTCCTGCTTCGTCATTGAGGACTCGCGCGGACTGCGCGTGCTGACGGACCCTTACGGGCCGGCGCTGGGGTTGCCGCGTCCCGACACCTGGGTGGACGTGGTGACGGCCTCGCACGACCACTTCGACCACTTCTCGCTGGACGGTCTGCGCGGCGACTTCACGGTGGTGCGCGCGAGGGGCGAGACGCGGGCGCGCGACGTGACGTTCCGGGGATACCGGTCGTTCCACGACCTCCAGGAGGGGTTGTTGCGCGGCGAGAACACCATCTACGTGTTCGACGTGGACGGCGTCACCTGCGCGCACCTGGGCGACCTGGGCCATGTGCTGACCAAGGACGAGGCCGCGCGCCTGGGGCCGATCGACCTCCTGTTCGTCCCCGTGGGCGGCAACTACTCGCTCAACGCCCGGCTGGCCAACGAGGTGCTGGAGGTGGTGGACGCGCCGTTCGTCGTGCCGATGCACTACGACATTCCCGGCCTCATCATGCCGCTGGGAAAGGTGCGCAAGTTTCTCAAGGGGAAGCGGGCCGTGCGGACGGCGCCTACGTTGACGATCCCGGAGAAACCCAAGAGGCCGCGGCCGAGGGAGATCGTCGTGTTGGAGCCGTGCTTCGACCCCGCCCCGTTCGGCCCGCGCCGCGGCGAGACGGAGTGACCAGCGGGCTTCCTTCCCCGGCGCCGCGCCCGGCGCGTGAGCATGCCTGCCCCTTGCTTCAACTTCACCGACGCCGCCCACCGGCTCTTCGAGCGGGTCGTGGCCGCCATTCCCGAGTTCGCCCACGTGGACCCGGCGCGGGTGCTCACCACCTTCGCCCAGTGCCGCAGCCGCGACAAGCACGGCTACTTCGCCAAAGTCACGCCGCTGCGCTTCAAGGGCGGGGCGGAGGAGACGGTGATGCGCGGCGTCCGGTGGCGCTGGCCGAAGGTGAACTACCAGCGACGGGAGATGCTCTACCTGGTCACCTACTACCAGCCGCGCTTCCAGAACCTGCCCACGCTGGCGGAGAAACTGCACACCGTGATCCACGAAATGTACCACATCTCGCCCGGCTTCAACGGCGACATCCGGCGCTTCCCCGGCAAGAACTACGCCCACGGCCGCTCCCGCGAGTGGTACGACCGGCAGTGCCGCCATTTCGTCGACCAGGTGCTGGCGCGCGTCGCGCCGGAGCATTATGCGTTCCTGCAGCATGACTTCGCGGGGTTGGAGAGCCGGTATGGGCCGGTGACCGGCCTCAGCCCCCGGGGCATCGCCCCCGTCCGTGCCTGACCGCCCGGCGCGGCGCGGCGCGGCGCGTGACCCGCGGCCGTCTCACGGCAACGAACGGGACATGAAGAACGCCCAGATCTCCTCGTTGAGCGTGAACCAGATGTGTCCGCCACCGGGGCAGAGGTGGGCCTGGGTGTCGTTCTCGTCCCAGCCGTTGTTGCGCATGGCCGCGCGCAGGGAGGTGGTTCCGGCCACGGGCACGTCCACGTCGGCGGCGCCGTGGATGAACAGGAACGGCGTGCGCCTGGTTCCGGCCTGGGCGACGACGCTCGGCGTGGGGCCTTGCGGCCCCGTGCCCGCCGGCCATCCGGAGAGACCGCCGAAGGACATGCTCGAACCGGAATAGGCGGAGACGATGTCCCCGCCGGCGATGCTGACACAGGCGGCGTAGACCTCACCGTGGTGCGTGGCCACCGTGCTGGTGTGAAGCGCGCCGCCGCTCTGGCCGAACTGGTAGACGCGCTTGGTGTCGACGTTGTACCTGGCGCTGAGGTCGGCGAGGACGTCGAGCATGAACTGGTAGTCCAGGTTCACGGTCGGCTGCCAGTCGTGCATCTCCCAAGTCGAGGCCGGCACGCCGGCGCCGCTGTACACGTCGGGGTAGTTGGGCACGTGGGTCTCGCCGGGAACGGGGGTGAGACCGAACGGGCTGACCGAGAAAATGGGGTTGGGATAGCCCGGCGCGTAGATCGGCGGGTTGGACGGCCCCACCGTGAGAGCGCCCTGCGGCATGACCAGCAGCACCGTGTCGCGGTCGGCCTGGGCCTCGAACCGGGCCACGTCCAGTTCGCCGACGGTGACATCGTGGGTCGTGCCGTGGAGCATCAGCACCACCCGCCGCGGCGTCGCGTTCGTGTAGTTGGCCGGAACGTACAGGCGGTACACGCGGCTGGAGCCGCTCGACGGGATCGAAACGTTGTAGTGCCCCTGAGTGGTCGTGCCGCCCGACCCGCCCGATCCGGCCGGCGCGGTCGTCCCGGTGAGCGTCAGCGGATCGAAGCGCTCGACCACCGCCGTCGGGTGGCGGGGTCCCAGCGGCACCGGACCGTTCGCCTTGCTGGCCTGATCGCCGCTGCCGCTGCTCGCCAGCCCCCCGGTCAGGTCAAGAGAGTGCCCGCCGACGAGGTAGCCGAAGCCGTCGGCCATTGACCCGCCGAGCATGGTCCGGGCGGTGAGCATGGTCTGGCGCGTGGCCCAGGAGTCGGCCACCGGGTCGTAGACCTCGACGAGGCTGGTGTCGAACTGGACGTCGCCGGAGATGTCGCCGTAGACCCATCCGGGAAGGGTGTAGGTCCCGCCGATGACGAAGAGCCTGCCACCATACGGCATCGCGACGCCGGCGTGCCGGCGGGCGAAGGCGGGGGCCTTGCTCTGGTACGTGTTCTTCGCGGGGTCGTATTCGAGGAGGGAGTTGAGCGCCGACAGCCCCGTGTTGCCGCCGTCGTGCCCTCCGATGAGAAAGACCTTCCCGCCGACCGACGCGCCCATGGCCGCCCAGCGCGGGCCAGGCAGGTCGGCGATGGGCGTCCACTTGTCCGCCGCGGGGTCGTACGTTTCCGCGCTCGCGAGCGCCCCGCTGATCGACTGCGTCGCCTGTGAAGCGCCGCCGAAAACGAAGACCTTGCCGCCTTCGACCACGGCGACCGCATGGTTGCGCGCCACGCCCATCGCGGCGGCGGAGCCGACGGCGCTCGTGGCCGCGTTGAAGGTCTCGACCGTGGCCAGGGCGCTGGAGCCGTCGTGCCCGCCGATGACGTAAATCACCGAGCCGATCCGCGCCGCGCACGCGCCCGCTCGCGCGGTCGCCAGCGTTCCCGTGGTGGACCAGACGTCGCCGGACGGGTCGTACCGCCGGACCGCCGGCGAGATCGCTCCGCCGACGTCGCCGCCGAAGGCGTAGACCGTGTTCTGATAGTCTTCAACCACGACCTCGCTGGCCGCCGTGGCGAGGGCGGAGCGCGACAGCCACGGGTACGGGTTGGCGCTGGACGGGTCGCGGGCCGGTTCGTCCCAGTCCGTGCTTCCTCCCGCGGACCCGCCCGTGGCCGGCGTCACGGTGATGGTCGGCGCACCGGCCAGGGCACTCGATCCCGCCGGCGTCGTGACCCGTGGCACGTAGGAGCCGGCCGCGGTCCCGGCCGGCAGGGTCGCGGTGATGGTCGAGTCGTTGACCACGCTGAAGGGTGCGAGCGAAACGGTGGCCGTTCCCACCAGGTCCAGCGCCGTCGCGCCCGTGAAGTTCGAGCCCGAAACCGTGAGCGGTGTGCTCGCGTTCGCCGGGGCGCTCGTCGGGACCACGGTGGTGACGACCGCGACGCCGGCCGGGATCACCGCCGCCTGCACCGTGAACTGCTGGGCGCTGGTCAGGTTCTTCCCGGCGGGAGTGGTGACCTGAACGTCGTAGCCGCCCGGGGCGATCCCGGCGGGAACGGCGGCGGTCAGCGTCGTGTCGTTGAGCACGACCAACGAGGTGAGGGAGGTGGCGGCCGCGCCCGCGAGCGCCGCGCCGGTGGCGCCCGTGAACCCGACGCCCGTGACGGTCACGGCGGTCTGCGCGTCGTTGGTCGCCGATGACGGAGAAACGGTGCTCACCACCGGCGCGCCCGCGCCGCGTGAAATGACCACGGTGTTGCCGCTCGCCGTGTTGGTTCCGCCCGGCGTGCTCACCAGCAACTGGTAAGTCCCAGCGGGCACGTTCGCCGGGAGCGTGGCGGTGAGCGTGGTGTCGCTGATCACCACGAATTGCGTCAGTGGACTCTTCGCCGCGTCATCGAGCGTCGCGCCCGTGGCGCCGAGAAAACCGGAGCCGAGGATTGACAGGTACAACGCCACCCCTTCGGTTCCGCTCGCCGGGCTGACGGACGCCACCACCGGCGGGCCGTTGTTCAACACGAACGCGTTGCTGACCGCGGCCGGCTTGGTGACCGGACCGGGAAGCGAGGGGTTGGACGCGCCCAGGACCGACAGGCGCAGCGTGACTTGGGGCGAGTTGGCGTCACGCCGGTCCGCCTGGGCGTCCCAGACGAAGCGGTGCCTTGCGCCCTCCGGCGAGGCGGCCAAGCCGCTCGTCCCTTCCGTGGCGGGATCGGCGACTTTCTCGGACGCCACGGCGAACTGCCCGCTCCCGACACGGTACTCGACCATCACGGAGACGGCCGTCGCCACGGACGAGGAGAGCGTGTAGCCGAGCGTCACCGAGCGATGGCGCGGCGACGGCACGGCGTCCAGCGCCAGGGAGACTTGAACTTCTCCCGAACCGCCCGCGGCGGGGCCGTTCGGGTTCGCGGGCGCGGTCGTGCCCCCGATGACCACCGGATCCCCAGACGACCCGCCGAACCCGCACCCCGGCGCCAGGCCGCCCAGCAGCCACGCGACGGCGAGCAAGACTGTTTCGATCCGCTGAACCTTCATATCGACCTCCGGAGCATGGTCTCGCCGCGATGGTAATCAGGAACACGGGCCGTCTTCCCGGTGTTTGCGCAATTGCCACGGCGCTAAACATACACCTGTACGTTTGGTTATACAAGAGAGTGTCTGTCACTGGGTGCTTGTCTGATGCGAGCCGTTGGAGGCCTGGGGTCGGGGGTCAGGGAATGGCCCCCAGCGCGCGGGGCGGGTTGCCCATGGGACGACTGGGACGAATATAACTAATGTGACGAATAGAACGAATGGGGCCAGCCGCCCTCACACGCGCAGATTGTCGTCTCCCCATCTCCCCATCCCGTCCCCCGTCCCGCGCCCCTCGCCCCCCGACTTTTGGTGCTGGGTGCTGGATGCTGGGTGCTGGGGGGCTGGGGTCGGGTGGCCTTGGCGGACTTTTTTTGCCACTGTTGCACAAGTTGGTTTTTGCACGCCGTGGCTGACAGGTTGCCAGCAACTTTTTTTGTCGCGACCGCACATCTGTGGCGTGGACCGTGGAAGTGGTCGTGTGGCGTGTGTCGGCGGTGGAGAACTTTTTTTGTCGCGGTTGCACAACTGGGTTTGTGTAACGCTTGGCGAGTTTCGATTTCAAAGGCTGTTCTACCAACCGAGCGGCGCGAGAAGACGGTGGCGAGCAAGGGAGTGACGGGACGGATGGGACAGATGGGACCAATGGGACCGATGGGCGGATCAGCCGCCGGTTCCCGCGGTCGCGCGGGCCCCTTCAGCCTTCCGCCCTCAGCCTTCAGCCTTCCGCCCTCAGCCTTCTGCCGTCCGCCGTCAGCCTTCTGCCGTCCGCCGTCAGCCTTCAGCCTTCTGCCACCCCCCGCCACGCGGTACGATCCTCTCACCCATGCCTCGAATGGACGCCTCTTGAGGAGCGATGGAGAGACGGAATCTCCGCAACCCGTTTCTCACCAATGGCTAACCGCGCGAAAGAAAATCTCGATTTTCTCCCGCGAGGAGGGCGGGAGTGGAAACGCACGGAAGCGAACATCTGACATGCACCCCTGGTGGGTGTATACTCGCGGGTTGTCCGCCTCCTTGCTGTTGACTGCCCCGCAGCCGTCGAGAGCGTGCCATCGGCGACCAATCCATGACAGGAGGCAGGTCGCTGCCTGCCCCCGGTCGGAGTGAAGGCGTTTTTTTGTCTGGTTTTGCAAGGGTGGTCCCGTGCAGCGCTTCACGCCGCGTCCCTGGTCGTTGGTGGTCGCCTCGGTCTGGACCGGGGTGTGCGTGCTGCTGGCCGTCCAGTCGGTTCGCGCCGGCGCCGGCTTCTTCCCGCCGTTCGTGCCTGCGCCGGCGCGGTACGCCTGCGCGGTGGCGTTCGGGCTGCTGGCGCTCCCGGCGTGGCGAGTGTTCGGCGCGGTGGAGACCGACGACCAGGGCTTCACGGTGCGGCCGTGGTTCCGCCGGGAGTTCCGGGCCTCGTGGACCGAAGTGCAGCGCGTTCTCTCCCGCCGGTGGCGTTGGCACTTCAACCACGTGGTCGTGGAGACGGCGGACGGCCGCCAGGGGCGCATCTACTTGGGCCACCTCTCGCGCGACGCCCTGCTGGAGGAGACGCTCTTCCAGCGCGCGCCGCGCAGCGCCTTCTCCACCGGCTTCCAGTATGAATTCGACGTGCCCGAGCACGACGCCTGGATGCGCGTCGTCATCCGCGTCATCTGCCTCCTGGCCGCCGGCTGGCTCGGCGTGCTCATCGTGAAGGGCGATGTCAGCCCGGCCGCGCTCTGGCGCGCCCTGACCACGCGCCGCTGAGAGCCGACGGCCGTTCCGGGTACAATAGAGAAACCATGAACGATCGCCTCACCATCAATCCTGACTACGACGTGCCCGCGGTGGAAGCCTTCTTGACCGTCCGCGAAACCGCCCGCTGGCCCGTCTTCCGCGCGGCGCTGCTCAACTTCAACGCCGGCGTGCCGGCGGGCCGCCATCGCCTCTACTCCCGCGACGAGTTGACCGCGCTCTGGACCGCCGCGGGCGCGTATGAGAGCCTCGCGCCCGCGGGCAACGCCCACCGCATGTGCACCGAGGCGCCGTGAACCGCATTTTTCGCTGGAATGGCGCGTAGGTGGCGGATACGATGCCCCCCCTTCCCGTGGGGGAGGCGACCGCGCGGGTGCGCGAATGAGCGAGTCTCGATCCAACTTCCAACGGTTGCTGCGCGATCTCTTCCAGTTCGACTGCGCCGATCTGGATTTCGGCATCTATCGCATTCTGAATTTCAAGCGCGACGCCATCGAGAAATTCATTGAGAAAGACCTGCTTGACGGCGTCGCTACCGCGTTGAAGAACAGTTACCAGGATGAACTGAACTACGCCGCGGCGGACATGGAGGATCTCGCGGAACGCATCCGCGACGGTCTCGCGGAAGACGCCATCGACGGCGACGGCAATCTCGCGGCTGAGCACCAGAAAACCCGGCTGGGCAGGAAGTACCTCGCGCGTCAGCGGCAATTGCGCGGCGCGGCTCCGGGGCCGGGGGTCGAGGCGGCCGTTTTCAACCACCTCTACGCCTTCTTCAATCGCTATTACGACGCGGGCGACTTCATCTCGAAGCGGAAGTACTCCGAACGGCGAAACCACTACGCGGTGCCCTACAACGGCGAAGAGGTCTATCTTCACTGGGCGAACAAAGACCAGTACTACGTCAAGACCGGCGAGCACTTCACCAACTACCGGTGCACGGCTCACAACGGCGTCGCGGCGCATTTCCACCTGCGGGCCGCGAGCGTCGAACACAACAACGTGAAGGGCGACAAACGCTTCTTTCTCCCGTTGCTCGATGGCGTTGGGTATGACACGAACTCACGGGTGGTCACCATTCCCTTCGAGTTCCGCCCCCTTCGGGACTCCGAGGAAAAGACCTACGGCGCGCGCGGTCAGCAGGAGGCCATCATCGACGAGGCCGTTGAGAAGATCCCCGACCGCCTCTCTCCGAAGGACCACGGCGACGCTCTCGGCGCGCTCCTGGCCGAGCACCACAGGGCCGCCGATGGCTCCGCCGTGACCTTCCTGGCCCACCACCTGCGGCACTACACGCGGCGGAACACGTCCGACTTCTTCGTCCACAAGAATCTGAAGGGCTTCCTCACCCAGGAGTTGGACTTCTACCTGAAAAACGAAGTTCTCAACCTGGACGAAATGGAGACCGGGCTTGAGGCGCGATCCGAGGGCTGGTTCCAGATCATGCGGGCCATTCGGGCCGTCGGCGGCAAGATCATCGACTTCCTCGCGCAGATCGAGGATTTCCAGAAGATGCTCTTCGAAAAGCGCAAGTTCATCACCGACACGCAGTACTGCATCACCGTGCGCAACGTTCCCGAAGGCTTCCACGGCGAGATCGCCGCCTGCGATCCCCAGTGGGATGAATGGAAAGAACTGTTTCACATCGACGAGGAACAGAAAAACCTCTTCAACTCCGGGGCCAAGAACCGCAAGGAGCGCCGCCTCGCCTTCCTCAAAGACCACCCCACGCTGGTCCTGGACACAAC
>JACQVU010000176.1 GCA_016209585.1 Planctomycetota bacterium | reverse complement strand
TGGTCGTTGATGGAGATGGCCTGCTGTCCCTCCCGCTCTCCCCCAAGCTGATGCAGCCGATTGCCGGGAGGGACCTTAAGGTCATCTCGGCGCGTTGCCAGGTCAATGTACTCAAGTTTCCGCCTCGCCCGTCGCGCGATGTCGGGCGGGAGCCGTTTCGACCGACCGGTCGCGTACAGTTCCCGTGTGTGGCGGTCCGCAAACGTTTTGATCACGCCCTGCTTGTAACCCGTCACGTGACGGTTGTCAACACGAGGGGCTGTTTTTTGAAACTTCCCGGCGTCGGGGGCGTCGATATAATGACCGCGCCTCGCGGTGACAGTCCCGCTCGCCTTCCCGCGCGCCGCTCGTCGGCGGGTCGCTTGGGGTTCGCCCCCGACTCACGTTCTCGCCCGGCGGAAGCGGCCTTTTTGGAGCCTTTCCATGTCTCGTCGCTTCACCTGGCTTCTGGTGGCGATCCCGGCCGCGATCGGCGCCGCCCTGGGCTTCATGGCGCTTTCAACGGCGCGGGCAGCCGGCGACGACGAAGAGGCCACGCGCCTGCTTTCAGAAGGCAAGCGGGCCATGGCCGACCGCGAATACGCCCGCGCGGCCGACCATTTCCAGGCGCTGGCCGCCAAGTTCCCGAAGAACGTCCTCGCGGACGAGGCGCTCGCCCACCAGGCCCGCGCCCACCTGCTCGCCGGCGCGCCCGACAAGGCCATGAAGGCGGCGGCCGCGCTGCTCGACGGCTATCCGAAATCATCCTGGCGCGACAAGGCTGAGTACCTCATCGCCGACGCCTACAGCCGGAGCAACCAGCCGCGGCTGGCGGCGGTGAGGTATCGCGAGAAACTCGACGCGCTGTTGTCGCCCCAGGCGCGGGAGTTGCTCGCGAAGAAATACCTGGAGATCGCCGACGCCGGTTTCAATGGCGAGGTTCCGGAGACCCTGGGCCCGTATGAGAAGCCCGAACCGCGCAAAGACTTCGCCCGCGCGGCCGACTTCTACGCGCGCGCCACCGCCATCGGGTTGCCGGCGGACCGGGGGGAGGAGGTTCCGGACCGCATCGCGCGCTGCTGGTACGAACTGGCGCAGTACCCTTCGGCCGCGGCCGCGTGGGAGGAGTTTTTGAAGGCGCGGCCGAAGGCGCGGGAGCGGGCGCGCGTCTTGTATTCGCTGGGGCAATGCTACGAGCGCATGCGGCGCGACGGCGAGGCGCGGGAGCGCCTGGAAACTTTCCTCGCCGAGAACAAAAAGCACGAATTACTGCCCGACGCGGTCTACCTGCTGGGGGTGATCGAGCGTCCGGGCGAGCGCGGCGACGAGAAGAGCGTGCGCGCCGCGCTGCGCCACTGGGAGCGGTTCGCCGGCGAGTTCAAGTCGCACGCGCTGGCCGAGCAGGCGCTGCTGGGGTCGGGCGCCGTCTGGTCGGGCATGGGCCGCCACATGGAGGCCATCGAGGCCTGGCAGCGGTTCCTCAATATCTTCCCCGACGGCAAGTTGGCGCCGGAGGCGATGGCGGGCATCGCGCGGTCCCGCCACGCCCGGGAAGAGTTCGATGAGGCCCGGACCACCTGGACGACGCTACTGGCCCGCTTCCCCTCCTCCTCGGCTTGGCAGGAGGCGCAGACCGGCGCGGCCGATGCCGCGTTCGAGAAAGGGCGCCGCGCGCGGGGGAAGAAGGAGTACGAAGCCGCCCGCAAGGCCTGGGACGACTTCCAGCGCGACTACCCGCTCGACCCGCGCGGTCCCACCATTCTGATCGAGTACGGCGAGATGGAACGCGAGCGCGGCGCGCATGTAAAGGCCATTGATCAGTGGCGCGCCGTCGCGGCCCGCTATCCCGGCACGGTGCAGGGGGCGGAGGCGCAGATTCGCATCGCGCGCGCCTACCAGAACGAGGTCGGCGACCTGGCCCGCGCCTTGACGGAGTACGAGGCGCTCATGCGC
Organism: Planctomycetota bacterium; assembly: GCA_016209585.1. Lineage (GTDB taxonomy): Bacteria > Planctomycetota > UBA8742 > JACQVU01 > JACQVU01 > JACQVU01. The sequence goes on along the minus strand of JACQVU010000176.1, from coordinate 11,485 downwards.
TACGGCGGCACGCGCCAGGCTCAGGAAGCCGCGCAGGCCGTGGCGACGATGCGCCAGACCCACTTCCGCCTCAGCGTGGAGCGCGCCTTCCACACCGGCGAGGAGGCGAAGTTGCGGCTGGAAACCCGCAACGTCGAGAGCGTGAAGTTCAAACTCTACCGGCTGGACCTCCAGACCTGCTTCCGCCAGAACCGTGGGCGCTTCCGGATCGAGGAGGTGGTGACGGAGATCATCGAGCCGGACAAGTCCTGGGAAGAGAAGGTGCCCGGCTACATGCCCTACCGGCTGCACGTGTCGGAGTTCAAGTTGCCGGTGGCCGGCGAGGGGGCGTGGATCGTGGAGGCCGCGGAGCGCCGCATGCGCGCCAAGGCGCTGGCGCTGGTGTCCGACGTTTCGATGGTGGTGAAACGCTCCCCCTCGCAGGTGCTGGTCTTCGCGCGCGACGAGAAGGCCGACGCGCCGGCGGAGGGGGTGGCGGTGCACGCTTTCCGGCCCAACGGCCCCGAGAAGGTGGGCGAGACCGACGCGGAGGGGGTCTTTCTGGCCAACACCGTGGACTTCGACGCCAACAACCTCTTCGCCGTGCGCGGCGGGCACGTGGCGTTCGCCTCGGTGGGCGCGCCGGGCGGCGCCTGGGGCTACGAGCCGAAGGGCTACATCTACACCGATCGTCCGGTCTATCGCCCGGGGCAACAGGTGTTCTACCGGGCCGTGATCCGCACGGTGCGCGACGGCGAGTACGCCGTGCCGGCTGGCGCGGCGGCGGTGGTGGAGGCGCGCAACCCGCGCGGGGCGGTCGTTCACCGCGAGACGCGCGAGTTGTCGCGCTTCGGGTCGCTGTCGGGGCAGTTCGCGCTTTCGGAAGAGCCGCCGCTGGGCCAGTGGGCCTTGACCGTGACCACCACGGCCGACAGCCGCTCGTTCGGCGGGTCGTTCGAGGTGCAGGAGTACAAGAAGCCGGAGTTCGTCATCACCGTCACCACCGAGAAGGCCGCCTACCTCGCGGGGGAAGAGGTGAAGGCCACGGCCGAGGTCTCCTACTACTTCGGCGGGCCGGTGCGCGACACCGAGGTGCGGTACGCCGTCTACAAGGGGCTTTTCGCCTTCGACCGCGACCGCTTCAACGAGTTCGGCTGGTTCCTGGCCGACCAGAAGCCGCCGCGCCCCGACCCGTCGTTCGAGCCGCACGCCCCGCCCGCCACCGGCCGCACCGACGACAAGGGGCGCGTCGAGATCAAGTTCACCACCGACCGCGCCCAGGTCGACCGCCAGTACCTCATCGAGGTCTCAGCCGCCGACCTCAACCGGCGGACGGTGTCGGGGGCCGCGAGCGTGCCGGTCACCCAGCAGGAGTTCTTCGCGGTGGTGAAGCCCGACCGCCGGGTCTACCAGCCGAAGGAAGAGGCGCGCGTCAACGTGCGCACCGTGGGCCCCGACTACGCCGGCGGCGCGCGGGAGGGCCACCTGCTCATGTTGCGGCTCAAGCGGTCGGTGATCGACCGGGAGCGCGGCGTGTTCGTCGCCGGCCCGGAGAGCGCCGATGAGATCGCCCGCGTGGCGGTCACCACCGACGCCAAGGGAGAAGGCAGCGCGGCGTTGAGGTTCCCGGAGCCGGGCCGCTACCGGCTTACCTATCTCTCGAAGGACCGCGCCGGGGTAGCCGTGATGGACTCCGCGGAGGTGGAGGCCGCCGGCGAGGCCGAAGACCTGGAGAAGCAGGCCAAGATCATCGCCGAGAAGGAGTTTTACCTGGAGGGCGAGACGGCCCGGGTCTTCGTGAACACCCCGGTCGCCAACTCATGGATGCTGCTCACCTACGAGGCCGAGCGCATCCTGGGCTACCAGGTGAAGCGGCTGCCCACCCGCGCCAACCAGATCGACATTCCGGTGAAGGCCGGTTTCGCGCCCAGCGTGACGCTGGCCGTGGCCATTCCCGTCAACTGGCGTCTCTATGAGAGCCGCGACGAGTTGAAGGTGCTGAAGTTCCTGAACGTCGCGGTCAAGGCCGACAAACCGGCCTACAAGCCGCGCGAGAAAGCCGCGCTCTCGCTGAAAGTCACCGATCAGCAGGGCGAGCCGGCGGAGGCCGAGGTGTCGCTCTCGGTCATCGACGCCTCCGTGCTGGCCGTGCGGGCTGACACGCTGAAGGAGATGCGCGCCTTCTTCTATGACCGCAAGCGCAACCACCTGGTGTCGGGCGCGTCGTCGCTTGCCTTCCGGTACGATGCCCAGACGCTCGAAATCCCGCGCGAACTGCTTGAAGAGCAGGAACGCCGCGTGTGGACCGAGAGCGGCGAGGCGCTGAAGTCGCTGGAGGCGGTGCGGGAGTCATTAGATGCGGGGGTGACCTGGTCGGTCCAGGAGGAAGCCCCATCGGCGCAGCCCGCGGCTACTCCGGCCCCTGCCATCCGCGCCCCCGCCAAGCCCGCCGCTCCGGAGAATATGCTCCGCCGCGCGCGTGACCGCCGCAAGGAGGAGGCGGAGAAGAAGGGTGACGCCAAGGACAAGGCGGCCTACGGGGACGAATTCGACGATGCTGAAGCGTACGACCCCGAACTCAAACGCGGAATCGATGCTCTGGAGGGTGCGGCGGATGGCCCCGCCGCCGCCGATGGCGTCGCCGGCGGCCGGTCGTTTGGCGCTCTTCGTGGCCGTGGCGGTGGCGCCGCGGGGAAACTGGCCAAGAACGGCGCGACGCGCGCGCCGATCTACGCCGATCCGGCGTTCACCCGCAGCCGCTTCGCCGACACGGCGTTCTGGAAGGCCGACGTGGTGACCGACGACCAGGGCGAGGCGCGGCTGGAGTTCGAGTTGCCCGACAACCTCACCTCCTGGCGCGCGGTGGCGCGCGGAGCGTCGATGGAAACGCTGGTGGGCGAGGGGCGGGGCGACTTCCGCGCCCGCAAGGAGGTGCTGGTGCGCGTCGACACCCCCCGCTTCCTCGTGGAAGGCGACCGCTCGACGGCGGCGTCGGTGGCGCACAACTACACGGCGAAAGAGAGCGCCTTCAAGTTCGAGTTCGCGGTGAAGAACCTGCGCGCGAAAGACCTCACGCCGCTGGAGTTCACGCTGAAGCCGGGCGCGGCCCGCCTGGTGGACCGCGAGATCGAGGCTTTGAAGCCCGGCGTGGCGACGGTGACGTCCACCGCGCGTTCCGAGAGCGAGGCCGACGCGGCCGATTCTCCGCTGCCCGTGCTGGCGCGCGGCGCGCCCTGGCAGACGGGCGCGTCGGGCGTGGTGGGCGCGGGCCAGCGGGTGACGTTCGACACGCCCAAAGACCTCATCGAAGAGACCTGGCGCGGGAGCCTGTCGCTCTCCTCAACGGTCGACGCCGACCTCGTCCGCCCGCTGATGTCGCTCGATGAGTTCCCCTACGGCTGCGTCGAACAGACGGTGAACCGCTTCCTTCCCGCGCTGGCGGTGCTGGAGGCGCTCAAGCGGTTGAACATCGCCGACCCGGCGCTGGAGGAGCGCACCCGCGCGGCCGTGACCCGCGGCGTGGCGCTGGTGTCTGACTTGCAACAGTCCGACGGCGGCTGGGGCTGGTTCCCCGGCGACGCCAGCCGCGGGGGGTACACGGCGTACGCGCTGTTGTCGCTGGGGCGGGCGCGGCGCTTCGGCGGGTACGCGGCGCCGCCGGAGGTGATCGAGCGCGGCGTGGCGTTCGCGCGGCGCGCGCTGTCGAGCGCGCCGGATGATGAGCGCGCCTTCCTGCTCTGGGCGCTGGGCGCGAACGGGGTGGACGACGCCGCCCAACGGGCGCGGCTCGCGCGCATGCCGGAGTCGCTCTCGCCCTTCGGGCTGGCCTGCCTGATCCTCGTGACCCAGGAACGGGGCGGCCGGCCCGGCGATCTCGTCGCCCGGCTGCGCACGCTGGCGAAGAAAGACGACACCTTCGTCTCCTGGCCGGGCGCCGGCGGGCCGCGGGCCTTCACCGGCGGCGACGTGGAGGCCACCGGCCTGGCGCTGGCCGCGCTGGTGGCCGGGGGGGGCGCGGGAGCCGCCGGCGACGAAGACGCGACGCGCGCCGCGGCCTTCCTCACGTCGCGGCGGGCGGGGGCGGCGTGGCCGACCACCAAGGCCACCGGCTTCGCGCTGCTGGGCCTGACCTCCTTCCTGGCGAACGCGCGGGCCGACGTCGCCCGCGGCGAGGGGCAGGTGACGTTCAACGGCCTGCCCCTGGGGACGTTCAAACTGGCGGGCGGGAAGGACCTCGGCCAGCCGGTGGAGATCGCCATTCCGTTCGAGAAACTGCGGCCGGCCGCGAAGAATGAGATGTCGATTTCGTTCAACGGCGCGGGCGCCGTGGGTTTCGTGCTGCGCGCTACGGCGGTGGTGCGCGAGAAAGAGCCGCAACCGCGGGGCACGGTGCTCAAGGTGTCGCGCACGGCGCAGAGTTTCCTGCCGCCGCTGCTAAAGGAGGCCGAGTTGCGGCGGTTGCACGCGGGGTGGTCGATCGTGGAGCCGGAGGCGCGCCCCAAGCCCAAGCCGCCGGAGACGTTGACCTCGGCCGCGCCGGGCGAGTACCAGCAGGTGACGCTGCTGCTCACCGCGAGCGAAGCGGTGGAACACGTGGTGATGGAAGACCCGCTGCCGGCGGGGTGCGAGGTGGTGTCGGAAGACTCCATCGGTTTGCGGGCCTTCGGCGCGATCACCGAGGAGGCCGCGCGCGCCATTCCCGGCACGGTGGAGGCCGGCCGGGGGGTCATGCACGTGGAGGTGCGCGACGAGAAGGCGGCCTTCTTCCTCTCCCAGGTGGGCGCGGGCGTCACGGCGCTGCGCTACGTGCGGCAGGCGATCACGCCGGGCGCCTACACCGTGCTGCCGGCCACGGCCTCCTGCATGTACGAGCCGGGCCTCTTCGCCCGCACCGGCGAGGCGGAGTTCACGGTGTCGACCTCCGCCGCGGCCCGCGGCGCGGTGGCCAAGGAGGTGACCCCCGACGAACTGTACGCCCAGGCGAACGAGTTGTTCGCCGCCGGAACCTGGGAGAAGGCCGGGCGGATTTACCGCCGCCTGCGCGCCGAGTACCGCCTCCTGGAGCAGCCGGCCGAGGAGTGCCTGGCGCGTCTGATCACCGTTTACCACCGCCTGCGCCAGTTCAAGGAGGCGGTGGGGGCCTACGAGGAGTTGATCGACCGCAACTCGCGCGCCGCGGTGCTGGCGCCGGCCACGATGCGCGATCTGTCGGAGGCCTATTTCGAGGTCGGCCGGTTCGAGGACGCGGTGAACGTCGCCCTGGGCGAAACCTGGCGCGACTTCTACCGCCGGGCGGACCTGGGCCGCATCTACCGCGACCTGCGGCAGGCGGAGAAGGCTCAGGCCTGGAACCTGGGCCTCTTGCGTTCCTCGCCCGACGGCAACCTCAACGCCTCCTTCTGGTTCCAGACGGCGGCGCGGTACCGCGAGATGCCGGTCTCGAAAACCGCCGCCAAGTACCAGTATTTCGACACCGGCGAGGTGCGCACGCGGTACGTCGACAGCTTCCTTTCGCTCATGGACCTCGTCGCCTGGCACGCGGATTGGACCGAGGCCGCCACCGCCAACCACGCCGCCATCACCGACCTCTTCGCGCTCCAGGCTGACGAACGCTGCGCGGTGGAGTCGGCCCGCTTCATCCGCCGCTTCCCCGATCATCATTTGCTGGACGACGTGCTGGTGGTGCTCATGCGCTCGCAGTACCGCGCCGGCAACCACAAGCGCGCTCTGGCCGTGGCGGAGAAACTCTTTAGCGACCAGTTCCGGGTCGGCGACGGCTCGGACCGCTCGCGCAACTTCTCCCCCCACCGGGCCGAGGCGTTGCTCACCCGCGCCCGCGTGCACCACGCGGCCGGCGACGTGGCGCCGGCGGTGGAATCGTACGAGACCTACGTCCGCATGTTCGGATCGCCGCAGGAGGTGACCGACGTGCTGCGCTTCCTCAAAGGGGTGCGGCTCGACCCCGACCGCATCGTGGAGACGCCGCTGGACGGCGAGCCGCAACTGCGCATCCGGCACAAGAACCTCACCGAGATCGAGTTCGAGGTCTACCGCGTCGATCTCATGCTGCTCTTCCTCCAACGGCGCGATCTGCGGAACGTGGCCGAGGTGGACCTCACCGGCATCTCCCCCCGGCGCAAGTGGAAGAGCGACCTCGCCGACCAGCCCAAGTACCGTGAGGTGGAGAGCGCCTATCCGCTGGGGCTGGACGAGCCGGGGGTCTACCTGATCTACACGCGGGCGGGGCAGTCGCGGGCCTCGAGCGTGCTCATCTGGAGCGACCTCGACCTGCGCGTCGACCGCGACAGCAACCGGGTGAACGTCTTCGTGACCTCGAAGAAGACGGGGAAGCCGGTGGCTGACGTGTTCGTCCGGGTGGCGGTGGGCGGGGCCATGGCCGCCTCGGGCGTCACCGACGCCCGCGGGGTCTTCAGCACCAGCGTGGGCGGCGGGGCGCTGACGCTGGTGGCGCAGAAGGAGAAGCAGTACGCTCTTTACCAGGGGAACTGAGCGAGCGATCCGGCTCCCGCCGCCCACCCCCGGCATGGCATGCCCGACCCCACGGAAGACAACCTGCGGCGCATCCTTGCGTCGCCGGCCTACACGCTCACGGAAGAAGACACCCGCTTCTGGAAGAGCGACGAGGCCCGCCCCCTGCGCCTGGGGATGGAGTTGCAACGGGTGGACGCCATCCTGGCCGCGGGGGGGGTGCGTTCGACCATCGTGCTCTTCGGCGGCACGCACGTCGTCGAACGCTCTACCGCCGAGCAGGAGTCGCGGCGGGCGGAGGCGGCGCTCAGCGAGCGCCCCGGCGACCCGCGCCTTTCGCGGCGCGCGGCCGTGGCCCGCCGGGCCGTGGCGAACAGCCGGTATTACGACGAAGCGCGGCGATTCGCCGGCCTGGTCTCGCGGGAGTGTCAGCCGCCGGGGCGGGAGCCGCCGTTCGACTTCGTGATCGCCACGGGCGGCGGGCCGGGGGTGATGGAGGCCGGGAACCGCGGCGCGTACGAGGCCGGGGCGATCTCGGTGGGGTTGAACATCCATCTGCCGCAGGAGCAGCGGCCCAACGCCTACGTGACGCCGGGGTTGTGCTTCCGCTTCCACTACTTCGCGGTGCGCAAGATGCACTTCATGCTGCGCGCCCGCGCCATGGTGGCCTTCCCCGGCGGGTTCGGCACCGCGGATGAGTTGTTCGAGGGGCTGACGCTGGTGCAGACCGGCGTGCAACCGCGCATTCCGCTCATCCTGTTCGGGCGGGAGCAGTGGCGCGCGCTGGTGAACTTCCAGGCGTTCGCCGACGCGGGGTTCATCGCCGACGGCGATTTGGACCTGATCAGTTACGCCGACACGGCGGAAGAGGCGTGGGGCATCGTGCGCGGGTTCTACAAGAATGAGATGCAGCCCGCGGCGCGGGCGTGAGCGGTGGACGGCGTGACACCGCGCCGCGCGGCTGACGGCGTTCTGTGGCGCGCCCGTCGGCCGCGGATGGCGGCCCGACCCCGCGCTCACCGCGCCGGACCGGGGGGCAAGCCCGGCCCGCTCGCCGTGCCGCTCCCGGTGGAAGGAGACGGAGGCGGAGGCGAGGGCGGAGCGGGGGAGGCTGCTTCTTCGGCTGCGACGCCCAGCGAGAGCACGAAGCGCGCCAGGAACGAGAAGTAGGCCGCCAGCGTGGCGGCGTCGAGGATGGCGCGGTCGTCGTAGCCGTGGCGGCGCAGCGCCTGCACCTCCTCCTCGCGCACGTCGTCGGGACGGGTGGCCACGCGGTGGGCGTAGGCCAGCAGCGCGCGCTCGCGCTCGAAAATGGCGGCGTCGCGGAAGTCGACCAGCAGCGCCTCGACCACGCCGGCCGGGGTCTTCACCTGCCGCAGCGCCTTGGCGTGCAGTTGCTTGAGGTGGCCGCAATTGGTCGCCGTCGCCACGGTGAGCGCGATCATCTCCCGCAACCGGCGCGAGAGCGGCGAGCGCCCGAACATGATGGTCTTGTAGAACTCGAAATGGGCGGCCAGCGCGGCCGGCGCGAGGGCCTGCGCGCGCAGCGCCTCAGCCACCCGTCCATCGGGCGAGCGCGCGCCGTCCAACGCCCGCAGCGCGGCCGGGTCGGCGCTCGCTTCCTGATCGGTCAACGTGTGAATCCAGACCATTGCAGACCTCCACCAGACCGCCTCACGGCGGAACTACGAACCGCCGTTGGTAGTGCGCCCGTGAGGGCATCGCCGGCGGACCGCCTCACGGCGGGACTACGAACGTGAACCCGAAAAGAGCGCCGCGAACCCCCCGTCGTGTCGCCCGCCCTGGGGCATGACCAGGCGCGTATCGATCAGCCGCGCCCCTGGCCGCTCGGCGAGCACGGCCCGCGCCACCTCTTCGTTCTCCTCCCGATCCACCGAGCAGGTACTGTACACCAGAACGCCCCCGGGGCGCAGGCAGTCGAAAGCGCGCCCCAGCAGCGCCCGCTGCCGCGCGGCCGAGGCGGCGAAGTCGCCCGGCTGGAGGCGCCAGCGCAGGTCGGCGCGCCGGGCGATCACGCCGCTGTTGGTGCAGGGGGCGTCGAGGAAGACCCGGTCGAAGCGACGATCGGGCGACGCCTTCAGAAAGTCCATGCGACAGGTCTCCACCCGATCCAGGCCGAGGCGGGCCAGGTTCTCGCGGACCCGCGCCACGCCGCCGGGAGAGGCGTCCAGCGCCGTCACCGTGCCCCGCCCGCCGGCGCCCATCGCCAGGCAGATGCCAATGGTCTTGCCGCCGGGCGCGGCGCAGAGGTCCAGCACCTGGTCGTCAGGTTGTACGTCGAGCAGGGCGACCATGTTCATGGGCGTTTCGTCCTGCACGGTGAACAACCCCTCGCGGAAGGAGCGCAGCGCGGCGACGTCGCCCGGTGGAACGACGCGCAGGGCGTCGGGGCGGCCAGCCGGCTCGACGCCGGCGCCCTCGGCTTCGAGCCTCTTTTTCAGCGTCGGCGCGTCGATGCGAAACGTGTTCACCCGCGCCGTGACGGGCGGCGCCACGTTGCCGGCCGCGAGCAGGACGCGCGCCGCCTGGGCGCCCATGCGCTCGCGCCAGCGCGCCACCAGCCACGCCGGGTAGGACCACGCGGCCGCCAGCCAGGCGGTCTCGTCTTTCGCGGGGTCGGGAAAGACCGGGCGGCCGAACGCCACCACCCGGTCGCCCACGGCCAGCCGGTCACGCGCGGCCGGGGCGGCCTCGCCGCCGCCGGGCGCGACGTCGCGTCGGATATCGCGCGCCACGGCCCGCAGCAGCCCGGGGGCGAAGCGGGCGCGCGCGGCTCCGCGCCCCTCCTTGCCGCGCGCCAGCAGCCGCACGCACTCGTTCACGGCGGCGGCGGGCGGGACGCGGTCGAGGAAGATCAGTTGGTAAAGCGCCACGCGGAGCGCCGCGAGCAGCGATCTCTCGGCCCGCGCGCGGCGAACCGTGCTGTAGGCGTCGAACACGGCGTCGAGCGTGGCGCGGCGCCGGATGACGCCGAAGAAGAGTTCGGTGAACAGCCGGCGGTCCGCGGGCGCGGGCGCGGGGTCGGCCTCGGCCAGAACGGCGGTGGCCACGTCGTCAGAGTGGTGGCGCCCCTTCTCCCAGCGGTTCAGGGCCAGCAGAGCCAGGCGGCGCGGCATCAGAGAACAGGGGTCGGGGGACAGGGGTCCGGGATCTGAGAGAACATCGGACTGATCAGACCGATCCGAGCGATGGTCCGCGCCACGCCCTCCCGTCCCCCGTCCCCTGACCTCGGTCCCCTATCCCAGGAAGAAACTGGTGACGAACACGAAGAGGCGACAGGCGAAGAAGGCCACCGCCACGCGGAGGTGCCACGGGGTGCGCCGGCCGGTGTACATGCGATAGCCGAGCCAGAGCGCCACGACGTAGAGCGCCAGCAGCAGCAGCGCCACCAGCACGTGCCAGAAGAGCAGCGTGCGCGGGGCGAAGGCGGCCTCGGCCGCCTGCGCCAGCGCGCCGGCGCGCACCTCGATGCGCAGCACCAGCGCCAGGTCGGCCGCGAAGCAGGAGCACATGATCGCCGCGTGCAGCCGATGGCGGCGGCGAAGAGAGACGCCGCCCACCAGCGCGGCCAGGACGACGGAGGCGGCGATCTGATCGATGACCTCGGGAGACACCTCGCCCCTTTCCCGCCGGCCACGCGGACGGCGTCAGCGGTTGCCGCGAAGCATGCCCAGCACCTCGGCGATCTTGAGGTGCATTTCGCGGGTCTGGTTGATGATCAGCATGCCGTTCCACTTGGTGATGGTGGCGCGCTCCGTCCACGCCTGGTCGCCGGTGACGGTCTTGATCAGCGTGATCAGGTCGTCGAGCGTGGGGGCCGGCTTCGGCTCCTCGGGCGGCGTGAAACGCGCGCCGCCCTGGTTGTCGCCCCGAGGCGCGATGTCGATGACCGGCCCGGGAAAGTCGGTGATCGGCATGACCAAGTCCCGCGTGTCGTAGGTGATCGCCACCACCTCCTCCACGTCCAGGTCCCGCGGCGCCACCATGAAGACGCCGTGTTGCCAAAAACACTTCAGGGCGTGCAGGTCGGCCAGCAGGCGCAGCGCCGCGCCGCAGGTGACGTCGCGCAGCGACATGGTCACGCGCAGTTCCTCCGGCGCGCCCGCGTTCACCTTGGGATGCACCACGAAGTTCACCGACGCCACGATGGCGAGGTGATCGAGACACTCGCGCAACGCGGCGTTCTCCCACTCCACGCTCACCCGCGTCGCCCGCAACCGCGCGATGGCGGCGTCGCGGCGGGCGCCATCCTCCTTCCCCGACTCCCGCCCGTCGCTCGCCTGTCCAAAGGCCGGCGCGGAAGGAGCGAGACACAACGTGAACCACAGCGCCACGGGAACAGCCCCACGAGTGAACGAACCGAACGCGCGCATGACGCTCTCCTGACGGCTCCGGGGGGAGCGACTCCAGTATACCAGCGCCGCCGGCCACCCCCCGCGCGAAAACGCGTCGGCGGCGCTTGCCCGTGCTCGCGAGGCGGCGCTGGAGCAAGCGATGGGATGAGAAAGCCGGCCTCCTCTATGCAGAGGAAGATTCTTGACGTTAAACCCACGACGAAATGAGTGCATTTGAGGGAAAGAAACCGCGATCTGATTCGCGCCCGCGCGGAACCCTCTGCCGTGGGTCCGCAGATTCCGCAGATTTCCGCAGAACCATCTGTGAAATCCGCGAAATCTGCGGACGTCTCCTCTCTTCGTGGCGGCTTTGCGCCTTGGCGTGAGCCTCTGCTCCTCCTGGCTTCCTGGGTTCCTCAGCGGCTTTCGCGGCCGTGAACGATCTCTGCTGTGACGGGGTGTACGGCTACCTGTCTACCGATTGGGCGGATCACGCGAGGCACGTGCGTCGTCGGCCGATGTCGGACCCACCGACAACGCGGGCCAGTAATGCCGGAGGCAGAACAACGCGACGATCACCATCGTGAGTTCCGCGAGGAAGCGCACCAGCACCGCGCCTGCAGCGCCCGTGTCGCGAACGAACGTCAGCGTGCCGATGATGG
>JACQVU010000038.1 GCA_016209585.1 Planctomycetota bacterium | reverse complement strand
GGCCCTTCAGCCGGCTCCGGCGGCGGCGACGCGACCGAGGGCCGCGAGGCCTTCAGGTCGAGCAGCGTCATCATCGGCGCGCCGTCGCCGATCGGCGGCGGGGAGGGGGCCGGGGGCGGGCCCGGTTCCGGATTCGCGGCCGCGCGATCCGGGGTTTCAGTGACGACCGCCGCGCCCGTGGGCGCGCCGTCCGGCGTCGCGCTCTTTTTCGACTTCCTGCGTGCCATGCCGTCGCGGTGCTTTGACAGCGCGTTGAAACGACGGCGAACCGCGCGCGGCGCGGCTCGCCACGCCAAATGATAAAGAGGCGCGAGACTGGATCAATCAGGATTGCGGAACGCCGAAATTTCGGCGACCGGGGGCATGACGGCAGAGACGTGTCGCGCCGATCAGTTCGTCGTGTCACGCCGCCGAAGGGTGTCGTACACAGCAAACAGGTGCTGAACGCGCGCTGCTTCGTCGCGGAATCGCTTCGTTCGGTAGCATCGATCCACGCATCGGTCGAGTGCCTGGTGCGCCTTCAGAAGCGGGCGGGGCATGACATCAGGGTCGTACAGGTCCGCCGGCGTGTCGCGGGGGAAGCGTTTGCGGGCGGCGAGCACCGTGCTCGCGGCACGTCCGACCGCGGCGACGGCGCGCGAGGAGGGCTTGTCGGGCCAAGGAAAGGTGTTGTAGACGACTTCGTTGGCGTAACGGTACCGAGACTCGAGGCGCCCGCACACCGCCCGCATCCACGCCATGTGCATCGCCGATTGAAGCACGCCGAAGTGGTAGAGGTTCGCCCCGGGCACCAGCAGCGCGAGGTTGCTGGCGACCGTGCGGGCCGGCATGAACCCCAGGGGCACGTAACGCCTTCGTTCCGATGAAACGGAAGGTATCAGGAGGTACCGGCCCCGCGGTTGACGGATTTCACCGAACAGCGCGGGGGTGTCGGCGAGGCGCCGCGTGGCTTCCCGACGGCTCGCCGCGCGGTGGCGGCGCACCGCTTCGATCCGCTCCATCACCCCCGGAAGCCCGCGAAGGTCTTCCGGTGAAGCGTCCACGAGCCAGAGGCACCAGCGCTCGACGCCGTTGAGAAACTCGTGCGAACCGACGATGCGCCGCAGGAAACGGGCCGCGCGGGGTTCGCGCCTTATGAGGTCCGCCCGCTCCTCCGCGTCCAGCAGCAGGCGCCCGCCATCGTTGGGCATGCTGCCGAACACGATGGGAGGAACGTCGCACAACGGCGTCCTTCGCGGCTGGACGAAGACGTCGTCATACTCGACGAGGTACGGATTGATGTGGGTGACAACCCGGCACTGAGGCTCGCCGGTCGGGGAATCGTAGTCGAACAACCGGCGGCGCTTCGGGCTTGCCACCCCCCATCCGATAATCACGCAGTAGACGTGGGCTTTTCCGGGCGCTTCGTTGTCCCAGCGGAAGGTGCGATGCGCAAAATGGATGGACGCGCCCCGCCGGAGCAGCGCGGGCCAGAACGCGGACACCTGCTCGCCCTGGGTGAGAGAATTGGTCGAGACGAACGCGACCGGTATTGTCGTCCCTTCGATGTAATCCAGCGCTTTGGCGTACCAGGCGCTGACGTAATCCAATTCCCCGGACGATGGGGCGTCGCCCCAGACAAGGCGCATGTCGTCCGCTTGCTCTTGAGTCCGCACCCCCTTGCCGACGAACGGAGGGTTGCCCACGATGCAGGTCAGGCGACTCGGCGGAACCACCTGCTTCCAGTCCGTGCGAAGCGCGTTGCCATGCACGATGGTCGGCGATTTCGTCAGCGGCAGGCGGATGAAGTTCTTCCCGAACTCCTCCGACGCCCGAAGGTTCATCTGGTGGTCCACCAGGTAGAGCGCCGTCTCAGCCACGCGGACGGGGAACTCCTCGATCTCGATGCCGTACATGGCGTCAACGTTCAACCCCTTGGCGAAATCGACGCTGAGGAACCGGCTTCCGCCGTTCCTCGGCGATTTCTGAAGGCGGCGAAGAATCTCCATTTCCAGGAGGCGGAGTTCGCGATACGCGATGATGAGAAAGTTACCGCACCCGCAGGCGGGGTCGAGCACGGCGATGTTCGCGATCTTGTTGAAGAGCGCGGCAAGCGCCCTTTCGCTCCTGGCGCGCCGCAACTCCTCGCGCAGACCGTCGAGAAGCAGCGGATCGAGGGCTTTGAGGATGTTCTTCTCCGACGTGTAGTGCGCGCCCAGCGAGCGCCTCCTCCCGGAGTCTTCATCCATCACCATCTGGAACATCGAGCCGAAGATCGCCGGTGAAACACCGCTCCAGTCGAACGCGCAGCACTTCAGCAGGCGGCGACGAGCGGCGGCGTCGAACGCCGGAGGATCGAAACGCTCGGCGAACAGGCGGCCGTTCACGTAGGGAAGTTCCGCCAGCGCCGCGTCGAGATGCTGCTGGCGGGAATCAGCCGGGGTGTCCAAGACCGTGAACAAATCCTGGAGCAGGCGACCGACGTCGGAGCCGTCGACGCGCGTTTTGTTTTCGACGATCTCGCGAAACAGGCCGCGGGGAAACAGCGCGGTGTGGTCGGCGAAGAGGCAGAACATGAGGCGAACGAGCAGCGCGGCGAGCGGGTGGCCGGAATAGCCGTTGCGGCGGAGTTCGTCATGCAGATCGGCCATCAACTCCGCCGCCTCGGCGTTGACGGGCGGCGCATCCTGGAAACGCCGCTCCGTGTATCCCGAGATGAAACCGAAGAGGCTGATGTGTTCGTGGAGTTTCGCGAGCGGAAACGTCACCGGGCGTGCGGCGTCATCGAGATCGTAGACACGGAATCGCGCGAAGTCAGAAACCACCACGTGCCTGGGAATCTCCTCCTCCGCGATACCCTCGAAGTAATCCGCGGCTTGCGCGAACGCGGCTGAAAGGTCGGCTCCGGCGGACTTGTGCTCCACGAGAAGCGTTCCCCGCCAGAACACGTCGATCTTGCCCCGCCGCTCGTCCTTCAATTGCACGGGAACCTCGAACGACGCGACCCTCCGGCGGCTGATACCGAACACTTCGAAGAACTCGTTCCAAAACGTCTGCTTTTCCGCGGATTCGCTGGTGACGCCTTGCCAGCGTTGCGAAAACGCGAGCGCGCGCGCGCGGATTTCGGCGAGGGTCAGGTGCCTCATGGCTGAAGTGGTCTACACCATTTCCCCAGCGGATGGAAGGCGCAGGAGCAGTGACGCGGCTGACGGCCGCGAGGCTTTGCGAATCGCCGGAACTTCGGCGACCGTCGGAGCGCGTCAGCCGGCCAAGGCCGCCTGCAGAATGGACTTCAGCCCCGCGCGGTCGATGGGGCGGGAGTTGGGCAGGAGGCGCTCGCCGCGGTCCCCCGCGTCCGGGGCGATGGGAACGCCGTGCAGGCGGAGCACGTCGTCGGCGATGCGGTCCAGGGCCTCGGCGCTGACGCCGGCCTCGGTCAGCCCCTCGCGCGCGCCGGTCTCTTTCTGCCAGGCGATGAACGCCTTGAGGCCGGCCGCGGCGGCGTCGGCGTCGGCGGCCCCGTCGCGTGGGACCCCGAAGACCTCGCGCGCCAGTTGCGCGCACTTCGCCGGCGCTTTCTGCGCGGTGAAGGCCATGACGTGCGGAAGGAGCATGGCAATGCCCCGGCCGTGTTGCAGCGCGGGGTAGTGGGCGGAGAGGGCGTGCTCGATCCAATGGATCGGGTAGGTCCCGCGGCGGCCGGCGAGAACCCCGCCCAGCGCCGCGGTGGAGCACCAGGAAAGCGCCGCCCGCGCCGGCTTGTCGAGCGGGCTGTCGATGGCCTTCTGCAGATGGTCGCGCACCGTCCGCACGATGGCCTCGGAGAAGCGATCCTGCAGCGGCGTGTATTCGGTTCCGGAAAGATAGGTTTCCAGCGCGTGGGACACGATATCGAACGCCCCCCACGCCGTCTGCGGCGCCGACGCGGAACATGTGAAGTCGGGGTCCACCACCGCCACCCGGGGGAACATGCACTCGGCGCGGAAGGCCAGTTTCTCCCTCGTCTCGGGGTTAGAGACCACCGCGACCTCGTTGGCCTCCGAGCCTGACCCCGCCAGCGTCGGCACGCAGATGATGGGCAAAGCGTGTTCGGCCCGACGCGGCGAGTCCTTGCGATCCCGGCGCACGAAAGTCCAGATCGTCTCCCGCTTCGCCAGCGCGGCCACCGCCACGGCCTTGGCGGCGTCCATCGCCGAGCCGCCCCCGAGGGCGATCACCATCTCCGCATGGCAGTCGCCCGCCGCCACCGCGCCGCGATTCACCGTGGCCACCGTGGGGTTCTCTTCCACCCCGCCGAACACCGTGGCCTCCACGCCTTGGGCGGCCAGCATCTGCCGTACCAGGTCCAGGTAGCCGTGCCGGCGGGCGGTGGCGCGGCCGGTGACGAGCAGCGCCCGCCGGCCCAGCGCCCGCGCCTCCCCGGGCAAGCGCGCGACCTCACCCAACCCGAAGATGATCCGCGTGGGAAACCGCGCGACGAATGGCGCCATGATCCCTCCCGACCCCCGCGGCGTCACAGAAGCCCCTGCAACGCGGGGTTCAACAGATTGCTGGCGCCCCGCGCCAGCGCGACCGCCGAAAGCCCCGACGGCCAGACGTCGGCCGCCACCTCATCCCCGCCGCGCCGAACGCCGGATGCCATCGTGACCCAACCCCGCGTCAGGCCGCGCGAGCCTTCCACCGCCCCGCCCAAGGCCGCGATGACCGACCGCGCCGGATCCACCCCCGAACCCAGAGGTGGAAACTCCCTCAACCCGCGTCCCGGCCTCCGCCGCCCGGCGAGAGAGTATGACGCCCACGGCGCGCCTTCGCCAACCTCCCGCGCCGGGGGGCGCCGGGCGCGTGACGGACCCGAAAGCGGTGCGATCATCCCCGCCGCTCCCTCTCAACCCGCCGGTGGCGCGGCCATTGCCACGGCCACGGTCCCTTACTCCCCTGGAACCGGCGCGGGCGCAGGCGCGGCCGGGGGCGGCCCCGGCCGCCGACCGCCGGGTGGGCCACCCTGATTCTCGCGCCAGGTCTTGAACTTCCGGAGTTCCTCCGCCGGAAGGAAGGTCGCCAGTTTGCTGTCCGTGGTTTCCCGTGCCCGGTCGCGGGCCGCGCGCCACGACAACTCCTCCCCGCGCGCCTCGGCCTCCTCCATCAGCCGGCGCTGGTCCGCGAACTGCTCCTGGATCGCCAAGGCGAACTTCTCGGCGCTGACCGGGTCCATGTCGCTCATGTCCGCGTCCTGGCGGATGCGCGCGCTGTATTCCCGCACTTCCTCCAGTTCGCGCTGCTCACGCTCCTGTTCGCGGCGGGCGCGCTCTTCCGGCGTGAGCGCCGCCTCGGCCTCGTGCTCCCCCGGCCCGCCCGGCCCGCCGGGACCGCGGCCCTGGAACATCCGGCGCATGCGCTCGTCGGTCTCGTTGACCCGCTTGACCGTCTCCTGCATCGTCGCCACGGCGGCGGCCAGTTCGCTCACGCGGACCTCCAGCGCGGCCAACCGGGCATCAAACGCCGCCCCGTCATCCGACCGCGGACGGCCGCCGGCGACCCCCGACCCAGCGGCGGGCGCCCCCGGCGTCGGGATCGGCTCGCGCGCCGCGCCCAAGGCGCGAGCGACTTCCTCGCGCGCCAGCGCCAGCGTCTCGGCCCGCCCCTCGGAGCGTTCCGGCTCGCGTGGCTCGGCCCGCGCCCCGCGCGCCCCGCGCTCCACGCGCGACACCCGCGACTCCAGCGCCTCCCGCGCCTGCTCCGCGTCCAGCGCCAGGTAGGCGAACCCCGCCGCGGCTGGAAGAACGCCCACGGCGACGCCGGCCAGAAATGCGCGCATGCCGTCTTCTCCTCGCGCCGTTCTGCGACTAACGGTGTCCCCATTCCGCGCCGGGATTCTACACTTGGCAACGACCCGCGCATAGCAGACGGGATGAGAAAGCCGGCATCGGCGCCCGCGTCCAGCGCCACCGCCGTTGGGACCGCACCCTCAAGGCGCTGCACGTACTGAAGCGGCGCGGCGCCTCGCTGCGCTTCCTGGTCAGATGAACGGTCACTCGATGCCGTTCTCACTAAACACGTGACGCAGTTCCCGAAACGACCCTCCGCCTGGATCGTCCTGGAAGAGAATGTGGCGTTTCGCGAAGTCCTCGCGTGACATTGGCCCCTCGGTCCACATGGAGCGCAGTTCATCGTAAGGCGTGGCGGAGATGATGAACGAATCGAGCACGACTCCCTTCAGGCCGGCCTTTTCGCCCCACGTTTTCGACAAATCACGCAGTCGCTCGTGAAGCCGGGCCTTGTCGCTGGCCCAGTAGGCCTTGTCTTGCCGCATGCCGTGGGGTTCGACGAACACGATTCGCTGGGCATCGCCTTGTTTGATCCAGAGAATGAAGTCGGGATAGAACCCCTCCTTCTCGAAGAAGCCGATGCCCTTGTCGCGGCTCAGATTGCGGAGGAGAAAAACCTGCCGCCCCGCCAGATCTTTGTCGGCCTGGTCGCGCACGTAATCCCGCAGATCCTTCACAAACCGTTGCTCGCTGTCCTTGAGACCCGGCGGCTTGGTCTTTATCCGATCGCCGCGCTCAACGAGCAGCGGCTGGTAGAGGTGCCGGTCGAAGTGGATATTCGGCAAATCGTGAACCTCTTCGCGGTAAATCCGCTCTCCCTCCGCGAGCAACTTTTTGACAGCCTCGACAAGTTCGTGGTCCGCCCGCGGAATCCTGATCGTATAGTCCTGGAAATTGGCGTGGTCGCTGCTCAAAGCCTCATAGATCATGTGCTGTGATTCCCACCGCGCCTTTGCGACGTAGTAGAACCGCTCGACGTACCGGCGGAGGATGGTGAGCACCGTTTCCTGGAGCACCCGGGCCTCGGAGAACGACCGCGGGCGCACCGCCGCCTCGTCGGCCACCAACCGGTAGAGGCGCGGCTCACTCGCCGCCAGGATCTTTCGCGGAGCATCGGCCTGGATGACAAGGTTGGCGAATCCCTTCTGCTGCTTGTACTCCAACAGATCGAGGTACACGCGGTCCCACCGGACCAGGTCGAGGCTCCCCGGTGGAATCGGCCGCTCTTCGCCCGCTTTCATCGAAGCCGTTTTCAAACCCGTGGCCGCGCTCCGAAGCGACTCGACCTTGAGCGACAGGTCAAGCGATACCCGGGCCGCGTCGTCCAAGCCGAGAACCACGTCGCATTCCAGCGCGAAGTTCCGATCCGCGGGCACTCGCGGCGCCACCAGACCCTTGCCGAGGAACTCCTTGTTCGGGCGGATGGCCAGGGGAAGCACCACGTGCCCCAGCGGTTCGACGCCCTCGCGCTCCAGGTACTCGCGAAACTGAGCCATGTAATTGGCCCGAACCGCGAAGATGTTGAGCGTCTCAAGCAACCCGATGTCCGGAGGATGGTGGCCGTCCAAGGCGCCGCTCCGCTTCAGGCTGACGCCGAGCCCCCGAAGGCGCACGCCGCGGCCGAACAGTTGAATGATCTCGGAGCCTTCCGTGCGGCCGATGTTCAAAAGGCCCATGTTCGACACGCGCCAACTGTTCCAGCCCTCCATGAACTTCTTCGCGCCGATCAAAATGTTCACGGACGTGTCAGGCTGGTTGATGTCGGCGAACAGCGAAGCCGACACCGCGTCTTCCTCCAAAACGATTCCCGAATCGTCACCCTCGACCAGTTTCTTGAAACTGGCGGTGTCGCCGATGTAGATGAGGCCGAAGTAGTCCTTGGCCTCCCCGGCCTTCAGGCCCAGTTCTCCGGCGCTCCCCCGGATGTCGCACACATGCAGTCCGCCGCCGGAGGGAGAGTTGAACACCGAACGCAGGATGTCGCGGTAGACGCGATCCGCGCCGCGCTTTGAGGCGCGCAAGTATTTGAGCCGCGCGGCGAAAGCGTCCTGCCCGTGATCGTCCTCCAGGCCGCTCTCGCCATCGAGCAGCCTGTCAATCGTTTTGACGGCCCAGTCCCGTTTGTTTTCCAGGAAACGGTGCAGGAACCTGGCCACGGTCAGCACGTCGCTGCGCGGCTTGCCGCTTTCGCGGTAGACGGCGTTGACGCTGCTCCCCACGAAGACCCACAGGGGCTTGTCCAGATTGTAGGGCCGAAGCGAATCAGCCTGTTCCGTGAAGCAGCGTTGCTGCTCGTAAAAAGACAGGAGGTTGCCAAGCAGCAGCGCGTCCGTCTGTTCCTCGGCCCGTTCTTCCCGGAGGTTAAGGATGTCAAAGTCTTTCCCGTGGCCGTCGCCGTGGAAGTACTTGTAGGAATAATCGAACGCGATAGCCTTGCCGTACTCGGCCGTCAGGGCGTCGTCGCGAGCGGCGGTGAGGGCCTGGCCGAACGTGGCGCTGTACTCGAACGTGAAGCCCGTCCGCCCCAAGGCCTCACGGAACCCGCGCCACGCCTTTCCGCCGCTGCCCTTGTGCCCCTCGTCCACCAGGATCAGGTTGTTGCCCTCGAACGCCTCCACCGGCACGCTCAGACCGCCCCCGCGTTTCTCCTGGACCAGTTTCGTGACCTCGATCACGCGCACGACGTGTCGTTGCGCGAAGCCTAACCCGCTTTCGTCGAGGTTGAACCGCGCGCACGGGACCGATGAGGCTGACATCTCCTCGATGTGCTGCTCGCTGAGGCCCTCGTTCGGCGTGATCAGCAGGATGTTGTCAAGCGGCCGGCGGTTATAGCGCAGGAACTGGTGGTAGTTGATGTGCATGATCAACGTCTTACCGGCGCCCGTGGCCATCCAGAAGGCGAGTTTCGCCAGGTCTTCGGCGGCGAAAGGCTCCTCGCTCGGCCACCCCTCCCGATAGCCCTTGGTATTCCGCTTGTCAACGAACTCGTTGAGTCGCCGCAACATCTCGCCGGGTCGATTGAAGAACCAGTCCAGGCAGATCTCCGCGCACAGCACGGCCAGGTGCTGAAAGTACCGGAGCGTGATCGGCTCGCGCCGGCGGGCGTTGATCGCGGCCAAGTGGGCGCGGATGTTCTCGTCATACCCGCCCAACACGTCGAGCGGAATGCTCACGTCATCGCGCCGGCTCGCGATGCGCTGGGAAATGAAACTCCGCCCCGCATGGTCGAAACCCTCCCGGGCTTCCTTCACGTCGCGCAGCATCTCGCGATTGTTCTTGTAGCCCAGAAGACTGTTCAGCCAGGCGACCAGCAAGAGGCGGTTTTCCAGTTTGACGTGCTCCCCCAGCGCGCCCGCGTCGTTCCCGTTGGTGATCGCGCGCCGCGCCATCAGTCGCCCCCGGCCGTCGCGAGCGGCGCGAACATCTTGCCCTTGAACACCGGATCCAGGCTGCGGGCGCCCGGGATGACGCTGTCGCCGTTGACGAACAGGTCGTCGGCGCCCTCGGCGATTTTCCGCGCAGCCGCGAACGCCTTGTCGCGTTCGTAGTCCTTCTGCTCCCAACCGGCCGTGTCGCGCCAGATCACGACGACCTGCCGGTGGTCGATGCGCCCGCGATACACCACGTACCGGCGATCTCCATCGGCCAGGCAGAAGCGTTTCCCCACGCGCATGCCGAGCAGGTAGGCGAAGGTCTCCGGGATGTCCACGACCTTCTCCCGCGTCTCCTGGCCGTCGGCGATCAGGAGTTGGTAGTTGAACGGGCTGGCGAGTTGCTGGACGTTCAGCAGCGTGGGGCTTTCTTTCGTCTCCCACTCCAGCATG
Organism: Planctomycetota bacterium; assembly: GCA_016209585.1. Classification (GTDB taxonomy): domain Bacteria; phylum Planctomycetota; class UBA8742; order JACQVU01; family JACQVU01; genus JACQVU01. Next base: position 1,431 of record JACQVU010000038.1, on the reverse strand, counting down.
TAGCGGAGCACGTAGTCGTCCAGCCGATAGAGCGTCGGCGGCGCGCCCGCGAAAGCGATGTTGTTCAGCGCGTCCTCGTAACTTTCCAGGCGGATGACCTTGACGATCCGCGGGCCGCGCTCGGCCTCCTCAGCCGTGGCCTGACGAACCGGCTTGCCGTCTTTCCACTCCGGCGAGAACGTCACCTTCTTGATGCGAGGCATGAGAACCGTGTCGAAGTACTCGCCCATCTCGACAAGGATGAAGCGACGCCTGCCGCCCTCCTCCTGGTTCAGACTGATGACAGCGTGGCCGGTTGTGCCGGAACCCGCGAAGTAGTCCAATACCGGCGCGTCCCTCCTCGACATCGCGAAGATTGAGTCGCAGACGGTGTGGATTGACTTCGGATATAGGTTCTCTTTCACCTTCAGATCGAGGTCGGTGAGCCACTTCGTGCCGTAGTCCCCGGCAATGTAGCGCGAGTCATCCCACACCGTCTTTACCTGCTTCTCCGCTTTCGCTTTGTGAATCTGGATTTCGCCCGACGATGTGACATGCACCTTCAGAAGCGGCCGAATGCCTTCAACCGAATCGCGTGCGTATCGCCACTTGCGCTCGACGCCTTGCGGGTCCACGGGATACACGGCCACCTTGGAATCTGACTTCTCGAAGGCAACGTTGGGTGTCTTGGGATGGAAGGTCTCATCGCACACATCCCCAAACCCGACAATGCGATCTCCTTCAACGAAGATAGGGTAGAAACAGTTCCGCGCAGTGTCCCGCTCGGATTCCCTGCCCCATTTTCGCAGGTTGTCGTATTCCCATTCGGATGCAGGAATCGATTTGCCATGTGTTTCGGAGAGCAACGGCGGAATGCAGAAGTATGCGTAGTCGTGATTATACGAGAAGTAGTCGTTTTGGATGCCTTTCTTGTTATGGACGACCGCCACGCACACCTTCTTATGGCCAGGAAAGTGCATCGACAGCAGATTTCCCAGAACCTCTTGTTCGTTCTCATCAATGGCGACCACATGAGAACCATCCGGTGCAGCCAAAGACTTGCTGACTCCGAGACGGTTATCCATCAGCGAAAGCCAGGACGAGTGCTTGTAGGTGTTCTTGTAAAGGATCTCAGTCGTTTTTGAGTTGTAGGGTGGATCAATATAGACGCAGCCTACGCGCTCGCGGTACTTCTCCACCAGCAGGTTGAGGGCCTGGAAGTTCTCGCTGTGAATGAGCAGTCCGTCGGTCATTTCGTCCAAGTCATCGAACGCCGCCAGCAGGCGGTCACGGAAGTCGTGGTCGAAATGCGTTGTGTCCAGGACCAGCGTGGGGTGGTCTTTGAGGAAGGCGAGGCGGCGCTCCTTGCGGTTCTTGGCCCCGGAGTTGAAGAGGTTTTTCTGTTCCTCGTCGATGTGAAACAGTTCTTTCCATTCATCCCACTGGGGATCG
>JACQVU010000189.1 GCA_016209585.1 Planctomycetota bacterium | reverse complement strand
GACAACTGAAAACCGACAACTACTCCCCGGTTCATTCTATTCCGATCCCCCTCCACCGGAAACCCGCGTGACGCCGGCTGCTTGAGGTCTCGTGCGCGCTCGTCAGCGGCGCATGTGGTATGATGCTTCGTGGAGTCTATTCTTCAATGGGGCACCCCCTTCCAAACGTGAAACGCATGGGAACGCTCGTTTCATTGGACGAGGCCGGCGACCGGCTTCCCGATCTCGTTCACCAACTTGCCCCCACTGACGAGGTCGTGATCACGGAAGACGGCGTCCCCGTGGCGCGCTTGATTCGTGTTCGTGCGCCGGGCGCGCGGCGCACGCTGGGGTCGATGAAGGGATCGATCTTGCATATTGCCCCCGACTTCGACGCGCCCCTCGAAGACTTTCGGGAGTATACCGCTGCCGCGGAGAATGCCTCCGGGGGGGAATCCAATGCGCCGGTTGACGATGTCGACGGAACGATGGCGCATGAAGAGGAACCGGCTGGGAACGCTGACTGCACGAGCCAAGGGCGCCCCGGAGCGTCGCCGTGAGATTGATTCTTGATACTCACGTGCTGCTCTGGGCCGTGGATCGCGCCGAGAACCTCGGTCCACAGGCTCTCTCGCTGCTACGCGACCGCGAAAACGAGATCGTCGTCAGCGCCGCGTCGGTTTGGGAACTGGCGGTGAAAGTGGGCCTTGGAAAATTGTCTCTCTCCCTTCCGTTCCGCTCGTGGATTCACAAGGCGCTCGCCGATCTGGAGGCGTCCTTGCTTCCCATCGACGTGGCGCATGCGGACCAGGTGATTCATCTGCCGAAGTACCACCGGGATCCATTCGATCGATTGATTATCGCGCAGGCAATAGTGGAGCAAACCCCGATACTAACGGCGGATCGCGAGTTCGCGCCGTATCCCATCCGTGTGTTCTGGTAGCTGGCGTGCTTCCCTGCCGTGACGCCCCCGTCGGCCACACCACCCGCCCACGCCTCACGGCGTCTTCTCCGCCGCCCCCGGTGAACTCGGCGGCCCCATCGCCCGCGCCAGGGCGTCTATCGCCCCGCCCCACGCCGCGGCCGCGCCCCGGCGGCGGCGGTCAGCCGCGCGGGCGGCGAGCAGCAGCCCCGCCCCCGCCACGACCATGGCGGCGCAGAGAAGTTGCCCCTGCGTGAGACCCAGCGCGCGATAGCCCAGGTGCGCGTCAGGCTCGCGGAAGAACTCCACGCCGAACCGCGCGACCGCGTACCACACGATGTACGCCCCCGCGCGCCAGCCCGCGAACGGTGTCTTTCCCCTCCACCACCAGAGCGCCACGCCGGGCAGCAACCCCTCCACCACCGCCTCGTACAACTGCGAGGGGTGGCGCAACGCCGCCCCGCCGTCGGGCGCGCCTGGGAAATGCATGCCGATCGCCGCCTCCGTCACCCGCCCCCACAACTCGCCGTTCATGAAGTTCCCCACCCGCCCGAAGAAGTATCCCAGCACCAGGCCCGGCAGCAGCAGATCGACGAACGGAAACAGCGCCCACTTCCTCCGCCGGCTGAAAACCACGAACGCCGCGAGCACCCCCAGCGCCCCGCCCTGGAACGACAACCCCGACAACCCCAACACCTGCCCCCCGGTCGAAAGCCCGAACGGCAGCAGCGCCCCCAGAGGGTCGGCCAGCAGCGCCTCCCAGCCGTAGAACAACAGGTATCCCGCGCGCCCGCCCAGCAGCGCGCCCAGGAGGCACCAGATGAGGAAGTCGGCCACCTGCTCGCGGGTGTACGTTCCGCCGCCTTCCCCGCGCCGCACCCGCGCGAGCGTGACCAACAGGCAGGTGAGGTAGGCCGCCACCCAGCCCAGCCCGTACCACCGCAGCGGCAGCGGACCGACGTTCACCGCCACCGGGTCGATGGCGCGCGGGAGGTTCTGCCACCAGTCAAGCATCACGCCCCCGCCTGCTCCGCCAGGTCCAGCGCCGACGCTGGCAAGCCCCAGGCCGCGAGCGTCGCCAGGGCTTCTTCGCGGTGGCGGCATTTCTTGAACTTCGCGCCCGAGACCCCCTTCACCCGCGCTTCGCAACCCGGCCACGCACCGTGCGCCACCAGCCGCCGGTCCGTCAGGCTGAGATACAAAGGAAAGGTCAACTCCACCGAGCGCGCGGGGCGCGAGACGCGAGGCGAGGGGCGAGAGACGAGGGGCGAAGGAGTCAGTCCGCGTCCCGCGTCCCTCGTCCCGCGTCCCTCGCCCACGGCCTGCCGCCGCGCCTCGGCCTGCGCGAGGCTATCAACACGCTCGTTGCCGGCGTCGCCGGCGTGGCCCTCCACCCAGCGCCACGAGACCCCGGCACCGCACGCTTCCACCCCCGCGACCAGCGCGAGCCAGAGGTCCTGGTTCTTCACCGCGCCGCCGTTCACGGTCCGCCAGCCGCACCGACGCCAGCGCGGCAGGTGGCGCGAGATTCCATCCTGGACGTAGCGCGAGTCCAGCCAGACCTCCACCGCCGCCCCCGGCGCTTCGCCGGCCGCCAATACCAAGGCTTCAATCGCGGCGCGCATCTCCATGCGGTTGTTCGTCGTGTGGCGCTCGCCACCCACCCGCTCGATGCGCCGCCCGTCAGGCAACACCAGCGCCACCGCCCAGCCGCCAGGGCCGGGGTTCTTGAGGCAGGAGCCGTCGCACCAGGCGCGGACCGTGGTCGCCATAAGCGGTGGGCGCCGTGCGCCCGCCCGCGAGTCGTTATACCACGGCGCGGAGCGCGAAGCGGAGGAGTGGAGGATGGGGAGACAGGGAGATGGGGAGACAGGGAGATGGGGAGAACCGGGGCGAGAAGGTAGTTATCCGTTGTCAACGAATCGCGCGCTCCGCCCCATGACAACTGATAACTTGTCCGCCCCGCGTCCCGCGTCCCCCGCCCCGCGTCCCGCCTCACCGGCCGGCCGCGGCTACGGCGGGCGTTTCCTTTCCAACCGGCGACACGCTGGCCTCCGGCGCGGTGTCGAGCAGCAGGCAGGTGTAGGTGTTGGTCTCCTTGCGATAGTAGACGCGCACATGGTTGCAGTGCCGGGGCAGGCGGACCTTCAACCGCGCCGCCCGACCCACCTGGATGTGGTAACGCCCCGCCGGGTGTCCCTTGGCGATCAGCACGTCGTTGTTCACCGGGATGAGGTCGTAGTGGTCGCCCTCGTTCCACGCCAGGCCGCTGGTCAGGCCGATGGTGAAGTGCGGGTAGTCTTTCTTGTCGCCGCCCACCGGGAAGCAGGGGCGCCGCGTGACCAGTTCGCCGAAGTCTTCTTCCTTCAGGCTCTGGTTGAGGATGGCCTTCGCGAACTCCCGCAGGCCGAACTCCTCGCGCTCGCGGGTGCGGGTGCGATCCCGGTCCGGTTCGCGGTCACGCGCGCGGTCCACCGCCGCCACGCCGGGCGCGGCCGGGATCGCGGCCGCCAGCGCCTCCCGAGGGCCGGAGCCGGTGCGTGAGAGGCCGTACGATGCCGCGTTGAGCGAGCGCGCCGGCAGCACGGCCTGGCAGCAGCGTCCGGGCGGGCCTTCGATGCCCCGCCGCGCCACCATCACCCCGTGGCGGTTGTAGTAGTAGGCGCGCCCGCAGGCCGGGCACTGGTGTTTTTCGAGCGGATTCCGGCGACTCATGAAGCGATCCTCCCCACACGCGCCTTTTGTGAACGCGCGGATCGCAGCGGAATCCCAGCCGGAAACTGGCGAAGGATGCCCCACGTCCACGCGACGAGTGACGCCTTGCGGCGTCCGCCCCAAGCGGCGCGTGCTGACAAGCCCGCGCCGCTACCCATCGCCCCAAGGAAGCGCGCACCGGACCCCCACGGATGCGGTGAACGCTCACCCAGGGTACTGTGGAAAACTTATGACCAGAGTATACCGCACTCGGCCATCGGCGCGATCCTGAAATTCCCGCGCCACGACTGTATTTTTCGTAACCCGTTCCTTGACAGGGGATTACAGCGCCGGCTCTCTTGGCGCGGACACGCAAAGACGGAACGGCTCGTCTGGGCATAACACGATTGTCAGTCGTCACACGTCAGACGTCAGTTGTCAGTAGTCAGT
>JACQVU010000188.1 GCA_016209585.1 Planctomycetota bacterium | reverse complement strand
GTCTTGAGCACCACGTTGCCCACGAACCCCTCGCAGACCACCACGGTGGCCTTGCCCTTGAAGATGTCGCCGCCCTCGACGTTGCCCACGAAGTTGAGCGGCGACTGGGTGAAGATGGCGTTGGTCTCCTTCACCAGTTCGTTGCCCTTGGCGTCCTCCTCGCCGATGGAGAGCAGCCCCACCGACACGCGCTCGTCGCCGCCGAACATGGCGCGGGCGTACACCGTGCCCATGAGGGCGTAGTGGTAGAGGTGCAGCGACTTGGCGTTGACGTTGGCGCCCACGTCCAGCAGCACGCCGAAGCCGTTCAACGTGGGCAGGATGGCGGCGATGCCCGCCTTCTGGATGCCCGGCTGGGTGCGCAGGATCATGGTGCTGGCCGCCACCATGGCCCCGGTGTTCCCGGCCGAGATGGCGGCCTCGGCCTCACCGCCTTTCACCAGGTCCACGGCGCGCTTGAGCGAGGAGTCTTTCTTTTTGCGGATGGCGTCGACCGGCGACTCGTCCATGGCCACCTCCTCCGTGGCGTGGACGACGCGGACGTTGGCCGGCCGGCGATCCTCGTCGAGCAGGCGGTTGATGGCGTCCTGCTTTCCCACCAGGATCACGGTGACGTCGGGGTGGGCCAGCGCCCCCTGCACGGCGCCGCGCACGATCTCTCCCGGCGCGTGATCCCCGCCCATCGCGTCCAGAGCGATGCGCATAAGCGCCCTCCTTCCCGGACTTCCGGTGAAAGTCTTCGCGGTCGGGGAACGGCGCCTGGCCTAGTTCTCCGTCTTGGCCACCTTGTAGGTCCTCCCCTGGTAAGTGCCGCAATGGTAGCAGACGCGGTGGGGCAGGATCTCGGTGCCGCAGGACGGGCAGGCGATGTACTGCGGGATCGTCAGTTTGTGATGCCCGCGACGATCACCGATGCGGGCCTTCGATTTCCGTTTCTTCGGAACAGGCATCTTCTCCTCCAGATCGGATGGCGCAAGAGCCGGGAATATACCCCCCGCCGGCGCTCCCCGCCAGCCGGATTAGCGCTTATTAAGGCTTTGGCGTCCTCGAACCGGGATCAGATCCGCATCCGGAAGTCCCCGAAGCGGGGGTCGAGGTTGGGGTTGAAGAAGGGGTCCACCAGGTACTGCTGGCCCCAGCGGGAAAGGAACAGGCCCCGCTCCCAGTCGGCCGGCGACTGCTCCGCGCGGCTCTGGCCCTCGAAATGATAGAGCGTGGCGTAGGGCGTGTAGACCACCCGCAACCCGGCCGCCCGCGCCTTGAGGCAGTAGTCGATGTCGTTGTAGTTGAGCGGGAACCCCTCGTCGAAGCCGCCCAACCGGTTGAAAAGATCGCGCCGCGTCATCAGGCAGGCGCCCGTGACGGCCGAGTAGTTGCGCGGCGCCACGATGCTGTTGAAGTGGCCCGGCGCGGAGGCCGGCGCGCCGCGGAAGGGGTGCCCCGGCAGGCCGTTCTGTAACGTGACGCCGGCGTGCTGAAGGGCGCCGCTCTCGAACAGCAGTTTCGCTCCCACCGCGCCCACGGCCGGCTGCTGGGAGAATTCGAGCATGCCTCCCAGCCAGTCGCCGTTGATCGGTTCGGTGTCGTCGTTGAGGAAGAGCAGATGATCGCCGCGGGCCTCGGCCGCGCCGCGGTTGACGGCACGGGCGAAGTTGAAGGAGGGTTCGCGAGCATCAATCACCCGCACCCGCTCGTCGGCGAGGGCGGCACGGGTTTCGGCCGAGAGGGCGGCGGTAGCCACGATGATCACCTCGTAACGCTGGTACGCGGTGACGTTCAGAAGCCGCGCCACCAGGTTGGCCACGAGGCAGACCGGCTTTCCCCGCACCGCGCGCGCGGCGCCCGCCGTGGGAACGACGATGCTGACGAGCGGCGACCCCGCGATCTCGTAGCGCACGTGGAACATGCAGGGCAGCGGGCCGTTGTCCACCCGGCCCGGATGCGCCCCGCCCGCGAGGAAGTCTTTCAAGGCGTCCTGGGCGGCGAAGTGGGAGTAAGGTTTGCCGTCGATGTCGCGCGCCATGGAACCGGGGTGCGCCCGCCAGTGGTAGAGCACGCGCGGCACGTGAACGACGCGCCGCGCCCGGCGCGACACCCGCAGCGCCAGGTCCCAGTCCTGCGCGCCGTCGTACCGCGAGCGGAACCCCCCAACCTCCCGCACCAAGCCGGTCCGGAACATCGCCAGGTGGCAGGTGTACATGCAACTGAGGAAGTAGTCGGGCGACCAGTCGGGCTTGAAAAAGGGCAGGTAGCGCCGCCCGGCCTCGTCGATCTTGTCTTCGTCGCTGTACAACATGTCGGTGTCGGCGTGGGCCCGCGCGGCGCGCGCCATCTCCAGCAGCGCGTCGGGCTCCAGGAGATCGTCGTTGTCCAGCAGCGCCGCGTACTCCCCGCGCGCCATTTCCAGCGCGGTGTTCGAGGCCGCGGAGATGTTGCCGTTCTCCCGCCGCCAGGCGATCTCGACGCGCGGCTCCTCGTGGGCGTGCCGTTCCAGCACGCGCCGCACGTGGGGGTGGGTGGAGGCGTCGTCGGCCACGCACAACTGCCAGCGTGGATAGACCTGCGCCCGCACCGAGCGCAGCGCCGCGTCAAGATACTCCTCCGGACAGTTGTACACCGGGAACAGGATCGAAATGAGCGGCGCTTCGCCCCACGACGCCACCGCGCGCTCCGCCTCTTCCCGGCTCGGAATCTCCTTCGCCCGCTGCCGCTGGAACACCACGTAGGGCGTGCGACGGTCGATCTCCGTGGCGGCCACCGCGGCCCGCAGCGCGGCGTGAAGCGCGGCCGCGTCGCCCGCCGCGCGCGCGGCGCGCGCCGGCCCCAGCAACTCCTCCGCCCCCAGGCTCGAATAGGGCGCGAAGTCGGCCAGTTC
>JACQVU010000175.1 GCA_016209585.1 Planctomycetota bacterium | reverse complement strand
CGTTCCTTCCTTCGCCGTCTCTCCATCTCCCCATCTCCCCAGCCGGGGTGCTGGGTGCTGGGTGTTGGGTGCTGGACCCAACACCCAACACTGCGGTACTCCGCCTGACCCCCGCCGCAAAATCCGGCGGCGCGATACCCTTCGCAAACAGTTGCCATTACGTCGTTTGTGGCGGCACAGCGGTCCGGTTGGCGATCCGCCGGATTTTACGACGGTCTTGCCGCGGCAGGTGTCGCCCCCTATGTCGGCGGGTGGTGGTGGAAGTCTTGGCGCGCTAGTGGATTGCGGGCATTTCGACAGCGGTGGCGAACACGGAACGTTTGGAACGGAGGTTGCGCACCTGGAATAGTGGCTTTCCGCTTGACAGGCAAGGGAGTGCCTGTGTTTACTTGAGTGGTAGGTGCCTTCTGTGCGTTTCATGGCCTTTGCAAGAGCCATTTTGCGCGGCGGGCAATCTGCGGCACACGGAGACCCGGAGGCACAAGATGAACGAACGCAAGGCTGGTTTCACGCTGGTCGAACTGATGGTGGTCATCGCCATCATCGCGATGCTCGCCACGGTAGGCATGGCGACGGCGAACTTCGTGATCAAGAAGGCGCGTCAGACCTCCTGCGGCGACAACCTCAAGAAACTGGGCGAGGCCGCGGAGACCTACCGGCTGCAGATGAACACCTATCCGCACTTCGCGGGTGGCGCGTTCTGGAAGGCAATCTACGTGCAGAAGGGGCAACTCGCCGAGGTGGGCAAAGACCCGAAACACTATGTCTGCCCGGCCACGCAGGACACGAACAAAGACGCGACCGGCGTGATCTGGGACACGAACGTCGCGCCCAGCGGCGTGGGGCCGAACGAGTGCTCCTACGCCGGCCCCTTCACCGCGACCGGCAACGTGAAGCAGAGCGCGCTGCTCGGCTCCGACGATTCGCAGGACGACACGGGCACGACCAACACCAGCGACCCGACCACCCAGAACCACGCCGACGCCGGGCTGAACACCGTCGCTCCGGGCGGTTCGGTGAAGTGGTTCGACAACCCGAGCGACCCCGCGCCGATGATGCTCTATCCCGGCATGACGACCGCCCCGCCGGAGATGAAGGCCCTGGATTCGCTGGCAGACTGAGGCCCGCGGTTCCCGTCGAGACGATTCGCCGGGCCGCCCCTTGGGGCGGCCCGGTCTGTTTTTGGCCGGTGTCGGCAGCGCGAAATCTGACACCGGGGGAAGTTGTTAGTTGTCAGTTGTCAGCCAACGGATCTCCCCATCTCCCCGATCCCTGACCCCCAACACCCAACACCGCGGTACTCCGCCTGTCCCCCGATCCCCGCCCCCCTCCCCCTACCCGGTCGTGACGATCGGCGGGACCGTGGCCCGCTTCAAGAAAAGGATCGCGAAGCAGGTCTGGTCCGGGTAGTAGGCGGGCTGGCTGGACTCGCTCGGCGCCCAAGCGCCGTCGCTCCGCTGGGCGTCGAGCAGGAACTCGGCGCCCTCGTAATACCAGTCGAACGGCCCGATCCACTGGCGCGCCGCCAGCACGCCGGCGCGTTCCAAGCCGTAGAGGTAATAGTAGTGGTGTGAAGAATACGCAAGCCCCGGGTTCGTGGTCACGGAGAAGGAGGCCCGCAGCCATGTGAAGCCGTCGTCGATGGAGCCGGTCAACCGGGCGCGGAAGGCGGCGTCGTACTTCGGGTGTTTGTGCTTGTCGAGCATCTGGCGGGCGATGACCTGCATGGCGATGCCGGCGGTGGTCATCGAGCCGGTCGCGCCCGATGGCCCGACGTAACCGAACCCGCGCGCCGAGCGGACCACGGCCGTCTTCCGCGCGCCGGCCTCCTTCTTGTCCAGGTCGGCCACCGCCGGACCGCGGGCCTCCTGCTGGGTGAAAGCGTGCTCCGCGATGCGCATCCACACCTCGCCCGGCGTGGCGAAGCCGCAGCGGTCAGCCGCGGCCAGGGCCAGCACGCCATACTGGGCGTTGCTGTTGTCGCCGCTTCCTTCGGGGTAGCCCCAGGTGCGGCCCGAAGCCATGTTGTCGACCAGCCATTTGCGGGCGGCGGTTATGCGGGTTTTCGCTTCGGGCGTCAGGGGACGTTTGTACTCTTTCACCTTGCCCTGGGCGATCAACCCAGCCTCCGCCGGCGGTGTGAAGCGCGCCTCCAGCGCCAGCACGTAGAGGGCGGTGGAGTAGGTTTTCGTGAAGGGTTGCAGGTCGAGCCAGGCGAACGCCTTCTTCACCACCGGGTCGTCGGCTGGCACGCCGCCCCAGAGCAGCGTGAAGGTGGCGAGGGCCGTGTAGCCCATTTCGTACCCCTTCGTCAGATTCGCCGTCCCGAACGTGCCGTCCGGGTTCTGGATCGTCTTGAGCCAGCCGCAGCCCTTGTCGATGGCGCCGGCGACGCGCGGCTCGAAGTCTTTTCCGCGGTAGGGGCGGGTTTCCCGGTAGGTGTAGTCGTGGCAACATTTGACGTGGACGAAGCCGTCCGTGCCCGGCCGGCTCGGGCTACCGCGCCACCGGTTGGTCATCACGGCCTTCTTCGACCCCGTGGCCTTGAGGTCAAGCGACAGCGCCGCCGTGGCGCGCGCGACGACCCCGGCGGCGAGGTTGAACCAGGTTTCCGCCGCCAATTCGCCGCCGGCGACCACGTACTGGTAGTCGTCCGCCGCGGCGCCGCTGGCGTCGGCGCACTTGAACGCTCCCTTCATATGGAACAGCCGGTCCGCGCCCTTGGTTTCCAGACCAACGGCGGTCCAGGTGCCAGCCACCGAGAAGGGAGCCACCCCCGCGACCTTGTCCAGAACCCGTTTCACCGGCAGTTTCGCCCCGGCCTTCACCGCCTTCTCCGGCAGCGAGAAGATGAAGGGCAGGGGAATGGAGTCGATGTCCGGCGCCTCCCCGACGTAGGCCGCGCCGCCCTGGATATCGCGCGCGTAGAAGGAGCAGGTCTTTTTCGCGGCGGCGCCGGCGGGGGCGCGGTCGTACCTCACCTTGTCGTATTCCTCAAGCGTCCAGCGCAGGCTGATGGGCGCGTCCTCCGCGTGGAGCGTCGCGCCGACCACCAGCAAGAGCAGCCAGCCGGAGAGGATCGCGCGGGCGCGGAGCATGGCGG
>JACQVU010000174.1 GCA_016209585.1 Planctomycetota bacterium | reverse complement strand
GGCCATGACGCTGGCGGGCGCGCTCACGGTGGCCGGCGGCGCCACGATGCGCGTCACGAGCGCCGGCACGGTGACGCTTGACGGCGGCGGCTCGGTGAGCGGGCTGCTGGACCTGGAGCCGGCGGCGACGCTGGCGCTGGCCGACGGCACGACGTTGGCCGTGAACGGCGCCGGGACGCTGGAGGTGAAGGGAACGGGGCCGCTGGACCGGCCGGTGATCACGGGGTCCACGAGCACGGCGGCCTTCACGGTGACGGTGAACGGCGCGCTGGACGCCGATCAGTTCACGGTGCAGCGGGGGCGGTTGGTGTTCGGGGCGTCAGCCACGGTGACGGGGTTGAACCGGGGCAGGTTCCTGAGCCATCCCGGCAGCGGGCTGGCCTACGTTGATTTCTCCTCATACAACGGTGTGAACCTGGAGTTCATGACTCTGGAGTTCGGCAACGCCAACGGGCGCCCCAACGCGCGGAACGTCAAAGGCCCCGGCGGCCCGCACATCACATGCGAAGCCGCGTTCGGCGTGCTGTCGGGCGAGCGGTTCGACGACGACGTCGCCAACCGCGTCCACTGGCAGACGACGCCGCGGACGGTGATGATCGGCTCCACCACCTACCCGAGCATCAACGCCGCGCTGGCGGCAGCCGTGGCCAACGACACCATCACCATCGCCGACAACGCGCTCCACCGCGGCAACTTCGTGTTGAACAAGAACGGCCTCACGCTGCAAGGGGGCCTTATCGAGGGGAACGTCGACACCGACGGCGTGGCCACGGGGGTGAAGTTGCGCAACCTCTTCGTGGTGGGGGCCATCGGGGCGACGAACGGGCCGAACCTGGTGGAGCACTGTTCCGTGTACAACGCCACCGCGGCCAACGGCACGATCACCGCGGCTGGCGCCGGCAACCAGGCGCGGTACTCCATCGCCACCGGGGCGATCACCGCCACGACCTCCACGCAGAACGTCGCGTCAGCGGTGGCGGCGGCGAACTTCATCAATCCGGGGGCGGGCGACCTGCACTTGAAGCCGGGGTCGGCGGCCATCGGTCTGGCGGCCCTTTCGACGGTGAACAGCGACATCGACGGCGCGACGCGGCCGGACGGCGCCGCGCGCGACGCCGGCGCCGACGAGTTCGCGTCGAACAACGCCGGAGCCATCCTCTGGGACTCCGCGAACTTCGGCCCGGTCTCGCAGTCCTTCAAGGAGTGGTGGGGCGACTACGCCTGGGTGGCCACCGGCACGCTCGACGCCGACGCCGCCGGCGCGTGGCAGAATGCGCTGGCGTTGGTGAACGTCAACACCGGGGCGGTGCTGGCCGGGATTTGCAGCACCGGGGCCAGCCCGCCGGCCAACGTGGGGTTCCCGGCCGGGTTCACCATTCCCGGCCCGGTGAGCCGCGTGCGCGGTTGGTACGATGCGGCGAACAACCAGCACCTGCTTTACTTCACCATCGACTCCGACAGCGACGGCCGCGACGACACGCTGCGCAAGATCCGCACCCCCGGAACGCCGTACGCCATGCCCACCTGGGCGTCGGCGACAGTGGAGTGGAGTTTCACGGTGTCGGAGGGGCCGCTGGGGGCGTTCGAGTTCACCACCGCCTCGCCCTGGGACATGATCGTCATCGCCGACCAGGACACCGGCCGCGAGCCGAGCGGCAACCCCGTGTTGTACAAGTTATCCGGCGCCACGGGGGCCATTCTGGCCACCAACAACAGTTACCCGTGGAACTACGCCGGCGGCATCAACTCTCTCACGTCCAACGGCTTCTTCGCGGCGATCAAGTCCGGCGCGGCCGGCGGCGAAGACATCGCCCGGCTGGACCAGGACCTGGCCGTGCTGCAGGCCGTCGACCTGGGCGGGGCGGCCGGGCTGGAGCAGGCGCCCACGGCGGTGATGTTCGGCGGGGCGCGGGTCTACGCCCCCACGCCGAATCAGCAGGTGCACGCCCTGCTGGTCTCTAATCTGAACGCCGACACCGCGTTCAGCACCGACGGGGTGTTCGATCTGGTGGCCGATGGCGTCGTTCCGGGGGGCGACAGCCCCGTGAACTCCACGGCGGTGCTATGCGCGTTCGGCGTCCGCTGGGTCTTCGTCGGGTACGCCGTGGGCGACGTGGGCTACGTCGCCAAGATCCGCGACGCGCCCACGCCCACCATCGGCGACGCCGACTTCTCGCTGGGCGCGCGCGTGCCCATTCGCGGCCAGCCGCTCATGCCGCTGAGCATCGACAAGCGCGTGGGGCGGCTTTCCGTTCTCACCACGGATGGCCGCATGGTCGTGCTCACCTTCAACAATTCGCTCACCGACACTCCCGGAGACGGCGCGCTCTATTCCGGCTTCCCGCGTAAAGTGCCGGGCGCCGGCGCCCGCTCGATCATGTGGACCGTCACCACCACCGTCGGCACCGTCGCCCTGGTCGGCGTCGACGGGGATCGCCTGCTGGCCATGAAGCACAAGTGAGCCGGTTCGACTCCTCACCCGCGCCCGCCCTGTTGACGCTCCTGCTGCTGGCCGTCGCGGTGGGCGGGCTGTACTTCCTGGGTGTCTGGCGCCAACCGGAGCCGGCGCCAGCCGGCGCCACTCCGGCGCCGCGGCAGACGGACGGCAACCGACCCGGTGGCGACGATGACGCGCGCGGGACGCTCTTGGACGACAGTGAGACCGACATCCCCGACCCCGCGACGCTCGCCCCTCGTCCCTCGCCCCTCGTCCCTCGCCCCTCGCCGGCGTTGGCCGCGGACGCCGATCCCGCCGCCCAGGCCGCCGCGCGGGATCGGCTTCCAAACCTGGCGCGCGAACTGGACGACGCCTTCCACCGGCGCGACTTCGCCGCCCAGCGACGGTTGCGGGAAGAGTTGGCGCGCCTCTTCAAACTCGTTCCCGGCGACGTGGCTGACCTGCTGCTGATTCCCGAAGCCGCCTATGAAACCCGCATCGCCGTGATCGCCGCGTTGCGCGAGCGGCCCGACGCGCGCATCGCCCCGCCGCTGGCCGCGTTCCTTGGCGCCAACCGGCTGCTGCTGGAGCGCCCCGCCATGCCCGGCGACGTCGAGGGCGCGCACGCGGAAACGCTTTACCGCCACGCGGTGGCGCTGTTGGCGCGAGTGGACGGCGCGGGCCAGCGCGCGCGCTTCGAGGAGGCGCTGCTGGCCTGCCGCAACCCGCCCATCGCCGCGGCGCTCATCGAGGCGCTGCGGGCGGCTGGCGGCTGGGAGTCGCTGCTGGCGCTGGAGACCTTCATCGCCCATTCTCCCGACTCGAAGAGCGCCGCGCTGGCCGTGGCTGCCCTCGGCCAACTGACGCCGCGGGAAGAGGTCGCGCCGCTGGTCCGCGTGCTGTCGGCGCCGGGCGCGCCGCTCGCCGCGCGGCTCGAAGCCATGCGCGCGCTGGGTGAGAAAGCGCCCGACGTGGCCTTCCCGGCGCTGGCCGACTGGCGCGCGCGTGAGACCGACGAAGAGGCGCGGGCGGTGCTCGTCGTCGCGGCCGGGGGCCTCGCGGTGGCTGACGCCGACGCCTTCCTGGAGGCCGTCATCGCCTCCAACGCTTCCACCCGCGAGCGCTGCGCCGCCGTTTCCGCCTACGCGCGGCGGCGGAGGGCGGAGGCTGCGCCGCGGCTGAAAGAGATCATCGCCGGCGACCGCGACCCGCAGGTGGCGGTGACGGCGCTGGCCGAGTTGATCGCCTCCGGCGCGCCGGGCATCGAGCCGCTGCTGGCGAGCCGGGCGGCCTCGGAGCAGAGCGAAGATATGCGCGCCGCCGCCCTGGGTGGTTTGTTGCAGCGCGCGCCGACCGATGCCAACGTGGAGATCGTGCGGCGCGCCGTGGCTGAAGACCCGCGCCCCCGCGTGCGCGCGGCGGCGGCGCGGGCCTTGGCGAACGCGCCCGGCTCCACCGTGGCCGAGGAGGCGCTGGTGGCCGCGGCGCGCGGAGACGGCGCGCCGGAGGTGCGAGCGGCGGCGGTGATGGCGCTGGCCAAGCGGCCGGACGTGCTGGCGCGGCGCAAGGAGTTCCTGCTGGACCTTTCGCGGAACGACCCCTCGCCGCACGTGCGGGGGCAAGTGGCCCGTGCGCTTCACGACCTGGGGGTCACGGAGTAGCGGTTCCCTTCGCGGTGAGATACGCGGGCTAGGTCTTGGTCTTGCGGAAGCCCACGACCTCATCGACGATGCCGTACTCCTTGGCTTCCTCGGCCGACATGTAATAGTCGCGGTCGGCGTCCTTCTCGATCTGCTTGACCGACTTGCCGGTGTGCGCCGCCAGGATCTCGTAGATATGCTTCTTGAGCTGCAGCATCTCCTCGGCCTGGATGCGGATGTCGGTGGCGGTGCCGCGCACGTTTCCCCACGGCTGGTGGATCATGATCCGGGCGTGGGGCAGGGCGTACCGCTTGCCCTTGGTGCCGGCGGCCAGGAGCAGGGCGGCCATGGAAGAGGCCTCGCCGATGCAGTAGGTGGCCACGGGGCACTGCACGAACTGCATGGTGTCGTACATCGCCAGGCCGGCGTTGATGTCGCCGCCCGGGCAATTGATGTAGATGTTGACGTCCTGGTTCTTGTTCTCTTTCTGCAGAAACAGCAACTGCCCGATCACCGAGTTGGCCACGAAGCCGATGATGGTGTTGCCCACGAAGACGATGCGATCCGCCAGCAGACGGTCGAAGATGTTCCAACCGCGCTCGCCGTGGGCCGTCTTCTCGTAGATGCCGGGAATGGGCAGGAGCGGCTCCGTGGCCTGCGCCGCGGCCAGCGTCAACGGGGGCGTGAGGAGAGGATGGAAAGTGGTCATGCCGTGAGAGGTGTGGCGAAGCGCGTCCGGACTCTTGTGCCGCGGGGCGCGCGATGGGTTCAACCGACGGTGACGACCGCCCGTTCCCGGAGCATGCGGCGAACCTTCTGCGTCCGGATGTCGGACCGGAGGGCGGGGAGCAGGTCGTTTTTCTCGACGTACTGCTGCATCGTCTCGAAGGGCACCCCCTGGCGGTCGGCCAGAAGGGCGAGGCGATGCTGCACCTCGATGTCGAGGGGGAAGATCCGTTCCTTCTCCGCGATCTCCATCAGGATGTAGTCGCCGCGCACCTTGACCGCCAGGTCGGCCTTGCCGGCCTCGACCTCCTGCTCGGCCTGGGCCCGCACCACGTCCCGATCCACGCCCTCTTCCAGCAGCCGCGCGGCGACGCGCGCGATACGCCGCTCCCGTTCCCCCTGGACCACGCTGTCGGGCAAATCAAACGAGATCTGCTCCGCCAGCATCTTCACCGCCTGGTCCTCCAGCGCGGCGTCACGCTGGCCGTCCTTGTGCTCCAGGAGCGCGTTACCGAGGTTCTCCCGCAGCGCCTCCAGGGAAGTGTAGTGGCGCTCCGCCAACCAGGCGTCATCGACCGGAGGAACCTCCAGCCGCAGAACCTGGCGCACCGTGACCGCCGCCGCGCCGGATTTCCCCGCGAGCGCGTCGGGGGCGGCGTCGTGGCCGGGATCGCTCTCCGTCTCCTCCTCCTCGTCCGACTTGGGAAAGGCCACCTCCACGGTGAACTCGTCCCCCGCTTTCGCGCCCACGAACCGCTCCCGGCCGGCGCGCGGATGGACGCCGAGCAGGTGGGGATGGCCCGCGAGGAAGCGCGCGTTCTCCTCGCGCGCCAGTTCAACTTCCCCCTCCTTGAAGACCGCGTCCACCACCACCTGGTCGTCCGCCTTCGCCCCGTCGTCCACGGGCTTGAAAACGCCTTCGTGCGCGCGCACGCTCTGGAGCGCCGCCCGCACCTCCTCCTCGCTGACCGCCGGCTCCGGGGCTGACAGACGCAGCCCGCGGTAGTCGCACAGTTTGAAGGAGGGCCGGACCTCGATGACGATCTCGTACGTCAGCGGCCCGTCGGGGTTGAACACCACGTCGTTCACGAAGTCGCTCGGCACGGCGACGGGGCGCAGGGCGTGCTGCGCCACCGCGGCGTCGAACGACTCGTTCACCAGGCTCTCCTTCACCTCGTCGCGCACCCGCTCCTCGAAGCGCCGCTCGAGCAGCCGCCGCGGCACCTTGCCCCGCCGGAAGCCGGCGACGGGCACGTTCCGGCTGAGATCCGCGTAGCTCTTCCGCACGTCCGCGCGCACGCGGTCGGCCGAAACCGAGACCTTCACCTTCTTCCGGCAGACGCCGGCCTCCTCGACCGTGACGTCGAAGTCCGCGGCCGCAGCCGGCGACCCGGACGCCGTGGTCGATGCGCCAGCCGTGGCGGCGACCGCGGTCGCCCCCGCGGCGTCCGGAATGGAACGATCCTCGCTCATGTCAGCCTCATTCGCCCGCTGCCCCGGCGCGCCCGCGCCGACGGCGCCGCGCGCGCCCGCGCCAAAAAAAGAGGAAGGAATTGTATACTCCCCGGCCGAGGTTGCAACGCCTTTCAAGGCGGACGGTCCGAGCGCGACGGCGCGACGCCAACCGTCACGCTACGAAAAGTTCCCGAATGGCGTCCACGAGTTCCTCGAACTCCTTCCGGGCGCGCGCGACGGACTGGGTCTGCCCGCCACTGACGCCGTCAACCTGCTTAAGATCGAAGATCGGCTTCCGCGCCTGCTGCGCCAAGGGGACAAGGCTCGCGTAGTGCTTCACCATGGCGAGGCGGTAGGGGTCCGCCTCTCCGCTCGGCGGCCACTTTTCTCGCCCTTCCTGAAGCACGTGCTCGTGGAAGCACTGGGGAATCCGGTCCGCCCAGAGTTGATAGGCGGTCACCGGCCGGTCGGCGCGGGCGAGATGCTGCTGAACGATGTACCCCCGCGGCTTGAAGCGGCCGACGCTGGGAAACGAAAGACCAGGACGCTCTTCAAGCCTCTGCCAGTCCTTCCGCCACTGGTCGATGGTCGGCCCGGTGTTTCGGAGTCCCTGAAGGCTGAACAGGTCGGGCGCGACGGGCATGATGATCGCGTCGGCGGCCAGCAGCGCGGCCCGGTTGATGGCGCCCAGGTTCGGTCCCACGTCCAGGAGAAGCACGTCGGCGTTCTCAGTCTCCGCCGCCATGCGAGCGAGCCGGAAGAGCGACGTCGCGACGTGGAAAGCCCTCTCATTGTCCGTCTGGTGGACCTGCCCCCACGCCTCCGCGAGTGACTGTTCAAAACGGCTGAGCGCCAAGTCTCCCGGCAGAAGCCAGAGGTTGTCCGCCACCGATTGAAGCACCGGCGGGCGGAGGTCTCCCTTGCCACGGCGCACCAGGTCAATGCAGTTCGCCACGGTTTCCCCAGCGTGGTCCCCTTCGTCTTCCCAGAGAGAGACCAGGAGGTCTTCCCCGAGAGCAAACACGGAGAGATTGCACTGAGGATCGTAGTCCACCAGCACCGTGCGCGCGCCGCGGCGCGCGAACATGTGCGCCAGGTTGAACGTCAGCGTGGTTTTCCCGACGCCGCACTTGTTGTTGAACAGCACGAACGAGTTCACGGTCGCCTCCATACCGTCACCGTGAGGAAGCCGTCGGATTCGACCTCCAATGGGGGGTTCTTGTTCGCTTCGAGCGCGGCTCGCACCCGGCGAATGCCCCTGCCGAGGCGTTCGACGTGGCCGGTCTCCACGAGAAAACGGGTGATCGTGGGGTTGCGATAATCCGAGTGGGCGCCGAACTCCCCCTCGCTCGCGCCCCCGAATCGCGCACCCGGGTTGTTGAACACCACCCGATCCTCCATCCATGACACCCGCCCCGGCGCGTTGGTCCCTTCGTACAACCGGTGTTGCAGCAAGTTGCGGGCGAGTTCCTTCAGCGCCTCCAGGGGATACTGCGGCGCATACAGCGAGCGAATGCCATCGGTTCCCGCGGGCACTTCCACCAGGTGCGCCTGTAGTTGCGCCCAGAGCGAGTCCATCTGGTCCGGCAACGTTCCAATGATGGTCTTGCGAGCCGCCACCGGAGCATCGAAATCCATGCCACCGTACCGCACGAACTCCACGGTCGCTCCCGGGACGAACATCTGTGGCGCCAGGCCGTGGATCAGCAACCCGGCTCCGGTCGGCCGCCAGCCTGCTGGCGTGCGTCGCGTGATCTCCTTCTGGGCAAGCCAATTCTCGAAAGCAGGAAACGTCCCGCTTTCGGCGTCCGTGCCGGCCACCTCGTCATACTTCTTGCGGAGCAGCACCACGTTGAGGTCGTCCACGCTCGCGGCCGCGACCGCGCGCTGGTCGAACGGCATGGCGTTCTCCGGCCTTCGCTCACGGAGTCGAACCAGGTCGGCCTCGGTCGCCCGCCGCGTGGTGGCGCCGACCCGGACCCACGCCACCCCGTCCACGAGAACAACTGGCGGAACCGGGTAAGGATCAACCCGAACCAGGAGAACGCCGCGGGGACCGGGGGTATGCGGCGTCACGCTGATCGACGGATTCGGCAGAATCCTGGTCGACGTCAGCCGGTTCACCAGGCGCTGGATCGCCTCGTCTGACGTGTCCACCCCGACCGCCACGCCCGTCTTGTCCACGCCCAATACAAGATAGCCCGGACGGCGGCTGTCGCCGAGATCGTTCGCCAACGCGCAGGTCGCCTGAAGCACGCTGTCGGCGTCCCGATCAGTCTGCTTGCGCTCCAGCCGTTCACTCTCTTCCGCACAAGCGATGTTCCCTGGAGCGTCGCTCATAACAGGACGCGGCCTTCCGGGCACGATGGTTGCTCGATCCTTCGGCTTCCGGTGGCGCGAAGGACGCTCCCCGCGCCTTCTCTTGCTACGCTACGCGAAAGACAGCACCCCGTCAACCAGACGGCGCCGCGCGCCGCGCCGACATCGAGCGGCGTGCCCTCCGGCCCCGCGCGCGCGGGCTACTGCGATACCGCGATATCGTCTACCCAGGTGTTGGCGGCGGTTGCGCCGCCGGAAGCATTAATGGTAAGCGTGAAAAAACCGGGGTCGCCGCCGTTGGAGGGAGTGACGGCGAAGGTGAAGCGCTGCCATGTGTCCGCGCCATTGGCCCCCTCCGCCTGGTCGGCGTCCATGCTTTTGACCACCGGCGTGATGCCCATGCCCGCCAGCGTGAGCGTCGGCTTGGCCCCGGCGCCATAGGCGGCGTTGTATCGCGCCCAGACGGTGACCGTGGTCGCCTGGGCGTCAACCACGGCGATGCGCGCGGTGAAGGCGTTGGGGCCGGCGATCCGGATGCTCTTACCGCCGGGGTCGTGTGAGACCGTGGAGTCGATGGAGAGGTCGCTGGCCACCTTGAAGGCCCCGACGGCCCAGGAGGGACTCTCCTCGCCCGTGGTCTTGTGGACGAACTTGATGCGCCAGTAGTAGACGGTGTTGTACCGGAGCGGGCGGCCGGCGTAGACGATGTCGGCGCAGCGCTCGTCAACGTCGCAGTCCGCCAGGTGCACCGGGGCGGCGGAATCGGTGTGCCAGAAGTAGTCGACCGGAGCCGGGTCGTTCGTCCAGTTGTTGTCGTCATCCACCTGGACGATGGCGCGGTCGACCGCCGCGCCGGACACATGCACCGCGCTGAAAACCACGGCGGCGAAGCGCGGCGTGAGAAGGTTCCCCGGCGCCACCGCCGGCGTTCCCACGCTGCTTGGCTCGCCGGTGGCGGTGCCCAGGTCGAGCGCATTTACGCGCAGTTGATCGGGCACGCCGGGATCCGCGGCGAAGGCGGATGACGCTCCCCCGAACAGGACCAGAAGAACGGCTGGCAGCAACATCGCGCGGGAAAAGCGGCGCGCGACCCGAAGAACCACAGGGAAACGGGAGACCACGGCAAGGTGGGGAAACGCGACATGCTTCATGCTTGCCATCTTTCACTTCTCGTTCCGGGCACCGGTTTCGATCTCCCCACCCGTGGCGACCCCGATCACCTTGCCCACGCTACCCCTTGATTCAACGCCTCATCGTGAAGACGTCGATCAACCGTCCACAGCGATACTGCGTTCATCTCCGCACTCGCCAAAATCTGGATGTCTCCCCAATTCAACCCTTTCCCCCAAAGGTGGTTTCGGTTCACGTATTTGAGGACCGCGCGAAGGGGCACTCTGGAACCTGCAGGAGACTCAAGAGGGCGTTTAGAGTCTCCGTGCGACGGTGGAGATTCCCTACGGCCAGTTCCCCAAGAACTGTGGAGCACATCACGACCTCATCACTTTCAAGCAACCGCACCATTTCCCGTGACGGCGCCTGAAGGTGGGCGATCCATACGGAGGTGTCGACAAGCACGGGCATGGAGGTTCATGGCGTTCCCGGCCGGCGCCGGCGCGGAACCTCAAGGTCCGGCATCGTGCCTCCGAGGTTCGCCAGACTGGCTTGGGCCGCCAGCCGCGAGATTTCGCGTTCCAGGAGTTCGTTGATCATCAAAGCGTTGCGACCAGCAGCGGCGTCTGCAAGCGCTTCCGCACGGGGCTGAACCAGGAGAAGAAGGTCGACCGTGCCATCGTTGGACTCGGCGAAACGAAAAACCGCCGCCAGGCTCGCGCGTTCACGCTCCAAGAGCCGATTAATCAACTCCTCTCGATCGTGGATGTTCGTCGCCGCCAGCGCGCGACGGAGCAGTTCTTTGTCGATGGTGACGGTGATGCTCATGACAGAAGTATAGCCTGCCGGAACCGTGTCGCTCAAGCGGCGCCTTCGGTTACAGAGCCGCTTGCGCTGTGCGTAACTCCGTTGGCGACGGTGGCTTGCCGTCGGGGTCGGCGGGGGTTTACCCCAATCGCCCCTGGATTTTCGCCGGTTTGACGCGCCGGCTGAGGCGCTGCGTCGCTTTTTTTTCTTTTTTTACCCCGCGTT
>JACQVU010000010.1 GCA_016209585.1 Planctomycetota bacterium | reverse complement strand
GGGCCGGCGTCGCGGCGGCGGCCGCGGGTGAGGGGGTGGAAACCCGCGCGTTGTAGTCATACGCGGGTGCGGGAGACTTGGAGGCGTCCGGCTCGCCAGCGGTCCTCGCGTCCGTGGCACCAGCTTGGGGAAGCGCGGAACTGGCGACGCCGGACGTGGGGGTATTCTCTGTAATGAACTGCCTTACCAAACCCAGTTCCTTGACAGCCTTGGCGCCGCCGGCGACCGAACCGCCGGAAACGTCTGCCGAGAGCGTGGCCCCGTCAGCAGTGATCACTGATTGGTCGCGTCCACGCACCCGGGACGCTTTCTCATCCGCGGCCCCCGGCCCCGTCGATGCTTCGTTCCCCGGCATTCCCCCCGTCCTGGCCACCGGCCCGGTTCCGTGCCGTTCCCGCTCCATCCACCCATTCATCACCGCCAGCGCGCCGGCGACCAGCACGACCAGAACCGCCGCCACCGCCGCCAGCCGCCGCGTGTGCCAGCCGGGGATGGTCGGAGCGGGAGCGGCGGAGGGAATGGATTCGACGGGCTGATCGCGCCGCGCCTTGACCGCGTCAGCCGTGCGCGAGTCGCGTTCGGGCAGCGGCTCGCGCGAGAGATGGCGTTCCACCGCGTCCGCGGCCGCGCGAATCTCGCGCACGCGGCGGCGGAGATCGTCGTCGTGTTCGAGGGCGCGCTCGATCTCTTCAGCCTCGGCGGCGTCAAGTTCGCCGAGCGCGTAGGCGGTGAGGCGTGGATCGCTTGGAGAAATGGACATCGGAATGCTCCGTGGGTTCGTTCGGTTTTCAGCCCGCCCCGCGTCAGTCCGCGGCGTCGATTCCTTTCTTCGCCAGCGCGCGGCGGACGACGTCGAGCGCCTCATGGATGATGTCGAACACCGTGCTGACTGAAACGCTCATCACCTCGGCGATCTCGCGGTATCGCATGCCGTGCTGGAACTTGAGGCGCAACGCCTCCTCCTGCCGGGCCGGGAGGCGGGCCATGATGTCGGCCAGGGCCTCGCGGCGTTCGCCTTGCAGCGCGCGGTCGTCCGGTCCCGGCGTGGCGCTCGATAGGCTGTGTGCGGTCTCGTCGGTGAGGCGTTGCATTCGTCCATCCCTCCTGCGCACGTCCAAGGCGCGGTTTCGACAGACGGTGTAGAGCCAGGGGGCGAGGCGGCCATCGACCTGCTCCGGGCGCTGGCCGCACAGGCGCACGAACGCCTCCTGCACCACGTCGCGCGCGGCCTCTTCGTCGCCGTCAAGCAGCCGCGAGACGTAGAGAACCAGCGGGCGCTCCAGGCGCGCCACGGCGTCGCTGATCCAGTCGCCGCCGCCCGACGGGTCAGAGAGATTCATCGTTCGCGGCTCGCCTTCGCGGCTGGGAGGAACCCGCGCCGCGTCAACACTCATGACGAAAACGGTGGCGACTTGTTCGGAGAAAAACCGGGTTCTTCGGACGTTTCAATGGACGCCGACCGAGCGCGGTCGTGGCCACTGACGCCGCGCGCGCGACCAGCGGCGCGAAGCCGCATGGTTCGCTACCATGTGGCGCGCGATGGCTGGCTTGGGCGCCAGCCCCGGCGGCATGCTTCGCCGCCCGTCCAGCCACCCCATATCCCCGGCCTCCATGACGCCCCCCAGCCCAGGCGATCCCGCCCCCCGCCAACCGAACGGGGGGGAGCACGGCCCGGCGCGCGCGCCCGCCGCCGCGGATCTGGCGAGAGCGGCCGGGCGGCGCCTGCGCGCGGCTGGATGGGGAATGCTGGCGCTGGCGGTGCTGGGGCTGTTCGCTTGCCAGACCGCCGTCTCCCTGCTGGCGGTGGAGGTGATGATCATCCGCGCTTGGCCGGAGGCAGAGTGGGAGGCGCAGCGGGCCATCCGCGACCCGCGCGATCCGGTCTGGCAGGTCTACGGCGTGCGAGAAGGATCGGGGCCGGTGCGCGTCATGTTCATCAACGCCGAGACCCTCATCACGCCCCCGGAAGACCCGACGATGCGGCTGCTTCCGGTGGACCGCGCCGCGGGCCAGGAGCCGTTGACGGTGAACGCTTTTCTCTTCCGCGCCACGCTCGCCGCCGCCGCCGCGGGCTTCCTCGGTTGCGGGTTGCTCATGGCCGGGGCGATTCGCGCGAGGTGGGCGAGGCGGCGGGCCACATGACCCCGGCCCCGGCGATGGAGGGCGCGTGCGATCCGCGGTTTGAGGCGGTGCGGGAAGCCTTCGCCCACAACTTCGCCGCCCGCGGCGACGTGGGGGCGGCGGTCTGCGTCTACGTGGCTGGCAAGCCGGTGGTGGACCTGTGGGGCGGCTTCGCCGACCGGGCGCGCGCCCGGAGGTGGGAACGCGACACCATGGCCTGCGTGGCCTCCACCACCAAGGGCATGACCGCGCTCTGTGCCCTCATGCTCGCCGAGCGCGGGCTGCTGGACCTTGACGCCCCCGTGGCGCGCTACTGGCCGGAGTTCGGGCAAGCCGGCAAGGAGAGGATTCCGGTCCGCTGGCTTTTGAGCCACCGCGCGGGCCTGCCAGCCCCGCGGCGGGCGATGGCGCCGGAGTCGCTCTTTGACTGGGCGGCGTTCACCGGCGCGCTCGCGGCGGCGGAACCTTGGTGGGAGCCGGGAACCACGCACGGCTACCACGCCACCACGTTCGGCTTCCTGGTCGGCGAGGTGGCGCGGCGCGTGGCTGGGGAGAGCGTGGGGCGCTTCTTCCGGCGCGAGGTGGCGGCGCGGCTCAGCGCGGACTTCTTCATCGGCGTGCCGGAGGGTGAGGATGGTCGCGCGGCCGAGATTCTGCCGGAGCCACCCGCGCCGCGCGGCGAGCCGACGCTCTGGGACCTGCTGCTGGCGGATCGCGAGAGTCTCTCCGCGCGGGCCTTTCTCAACCCGCCGCGCTCGCCCGGCGAAATGAACTCCCGCGCGTGGCGCGCGGCGGAGATTCCCGGCTCCAACGGCCACGCCACCGCCCGCGCCCTGGCGCGGGTCTATGCCGCGCTGGCGGCGGGCGGCGTGCTGGACACCGTTCGCCTGCTGGCGCCGGAGACGATCGCCGCGGCGCTGGTGGAACAATCGTACGGGCCGGACGCCGTGCTGTTGATTCCCACGCGGTTCGGTTCGGGGTTCATGCTCACGATGCCGGAGTCGGCCGTCGCCGCGCAGACCTTCGGGCCCAACCCCCGATCGTTCGGCCATCCGGGGCGGGGAGGCTCCATCGGCTTCGCCGACCCGGACGCCAACTTGGGGTTCGGCTACGTGATGAACCAGTACCTGGCCGGCACCGCCCGCCACCCGGACCTCCGCTGGGTGGCGCTGGCGAAGGCCGCGTACGCGGCGTTGGGCGTCACCTGGGAACCGGCGCCGGCCGCGGGCGACGCGGCGGCAGGCCGCCGCGGCTAGTTGACGGTGAAATCGTCCACGTGGCAGGTTTCGCTGGTGGCGGCGCCGAACGTGGTCACCGTGATGGTGATCGCCCCGCGCGCGGACGCGGTTCCGGAAAGCGTGATCTCCTGCCAGGTTCCCAGCGCCGCGGTGCACGAGGCGTTGGTGGTGATGCCGGGGCCGCTGACGGTGATCGTGGGATCGGCGCCGGAGTAGCCGGCGTCTTTCACCATGTAGAGTTTCACCGCAACCGCCCCGGCCTCCACGATGGCGGCGAAGCGGTGCGTCACCGCGCCGCGCATCACGAACGAGGGCGCCCCGCTGCCGCCCGACCCGGTGTGGCCGACGGTGGCGTCCTGCGCCACGCCGGCCGTGACCCGGAACGACTGCCCCGCGCTCCAGGCGCTCACCGTGGCGTCGGCGGCGACGAAGCGCATGCGCCAGTAGTAGGTCGTTTCGTATGAGAGCACCGCGCTGCCGGAGTAGGGCAGATCGTGGCAGCGCGTGTCTTTCTGCACCGTCTTGGGCAGCGTGCGATGGACCCCGCCGGGAGAGGAGTCCCACACGATATCGCCGGTCACGCTGAAGTCAGAGTTGGTCGACAACTGAATTTGGAACTTCGTCACCGCCGCGCCGGCGTCGTCGCGGTAGACGGCGCTGAAGGCGATGGCCGCGTGGTCGCGCGTCAGCCAGACCCCCGTGATGGTGGGCGGGCTGCCGGCCGGAAGCGACCCCTGGGCGCCGTCGACCACGGAGTTCACGATCAGCCCGTCGGGCGCCGTGGAGCCGATGCGCGTGCCGGCGGTGGGGGTGGAGGTGGAGCCGACGTTGCCAAGCACGTTCTTGGCCTTGACGCGCACGTAGACCGTCTGGTCGTTCGCCAGCGCCGGGGCGTTGGTGGCGCTGTCGACCCGGAAGGAGGTGGTGGTGGAGCCGACCCACCCCGCGAAGATGACCGTGCCGGAGAAATCGGAACTCAGGTTCACTTCCACGTAGTAGTCGCTCACCGGCGTTCCGGAGGAGTCCACCACCGCGTTCCACGCCACGGTGATGTAGGGGTTCGGGCCGAACGGCCCTTCCGTCACGGTGACGCCGGTGGGCGCCGGTGGAATGGCCGGGTTGTACCGGAACAGGAACGAATGGGTCGGCCCCCAGATGACCGTCTGCGCCCCCTGGCCGTTGATGTCCGACCTGGCCCGCACGCGGATGGTGGTGTCCCCGGCCGGCAGCGACGTGATCGTGACGTTGGTCGCCTTGCCAGAGGAGGCCGAGGTGGGCGAGGTCTGCGTGGGCACCGTGCCGTCCGTCGTGTAGTAGAACGTGTCGTCGGCGATGGAGTTCGGGTCGGTCCATTCGAGATAGACCTGCGACGAGCCGCTCTGCCACTCGCCCGCCACGATCTCCGTCGTCTTCGAGGAATCGGTCCACCCGCGAAGCGCGTGGAGATCGGGCGGCGGATCGGTGTAGACGAAGCCCGTGTACATCTGGCTGCCAGCCGAGGCGATGGCGCGGCCGTCGCCGGTGAGGAAGACGCCGCCGCCAACCTCGGAATAGGGCGTCTTGTGTCCGCCGGCCGCCTCGGTGGACGTGCCGCCTTCGTCCACGGCGTGGAAGGGCACCACCGAGCCGCCCTCGGCCGACATCCGGCCGGTGCCGGGAACGTCGGCGATCACCACCGGGGCGCTGGTGGGCGAGGAAGTGGCGCTGACGTAGCCGGTGCTGCTCTTGGCGTAGACGATGACGTAGATGGTGTCGCCCGGCGCGATGTTGGAGTTGGAGGTGTCGAGCGTATACGTGGTGGCGTTGGAGCCGATCCACGAATCGAACACGTCGGCGGCGCCCGGCGAGGTGCCCGCCACGATGCGGTAGTCGGTGATCGTGGCGTTGGGCGGCGGAGTGGGCGCCGTCCACACCACCGTGATGCTCGGCGTGCCCGCCCACGCCCCCTCGGCGATCGTCGGCGTCGCCGGCGGGTTCGGCACCGTCGTGTTGTAGCGGAACGAGAAGGCCGTGGACGCGCCCCAGACATAGGACGTTTCCGTGGGCAGCCCCAGGTTGGAGCGCGGCCGGATGCGAATGGTGGTCGTCCCGGGGTTGAACGGCCCGAGCGTGAGGCTGGTCCCAGCCGTCGACGTCGAGGAGATCGTCGGCTCGGTTCCGTCGGTCGTGTAGAAGAAGGTGTCGTCCGCGATGGAGTTCGGGTCGGTCCATTCGAGATAGACCGACGCGCTGGTGTTCTGCCACACGCCCGACACCACCACCGTGGTCTTGGCCGCGCTCGTCCAACCGGAAATGGCGCGTACCGCCGGTTTCGGGTCGGAGTTCACCCAACCGGCGTACAGGTGGTGCCCCGCGCTCGTGCTTTTGCGCTCGTCCCCGCTGTGGTACACGCTCCCCCCAAGCGCCGAGTAGGGCACGCTGTGGCCGCCCGCCGCGGAGACCGCCCCGCCGCCTTCGTCCAGGTGCTGGAAGGGGCAGGCGCTGCCGTTCGTCGCCGTGAGATCGGCCGCGCGGACCGTCGCGCAGGCGAGCGCGAGCGCCAGAGACACCCCCGCCACGACGGCGCGGAGCGGGAAGCGTGAGCCGCGCATGTGCAAGTTGCTGTGCATCGGATGCTCCTCCGTCGATCTCTGGTCGGTTCGCTCCGCCTGGCGCGGAACGGGTGTCACTTCCTTGACTTCCTCCGCGGCGCTGAAGGCTGCTTGAGCCGTGCCAGTTCAGCGCGAAGTTCAGTCACCTCGCGCTCGGCTTTCTCGCGCGCCGCCTGCTCCTGCTTGCGAGCCGCTTCTTCTTCCCTGAAGGCGCGGGCGGTCTCAACCGTTGTGAGCAGCCGCCTGCCGGTGGCGGGGTCGGTGAACCGCAGGTAGTACCCGTCGACAGCCATTTCAAGCCCCAGT
>JACQVU010000182.1 GCA_016209585.1 Planctomycetota bacterium | reverse complement strand
GGGCTAGGGACTGGCTTTCTCGGAACTCTCCGTCGGCGAGCGCAGCCGGTAGCGGCGGGCGACGCCCAGCGCCACGCCGGCCACCACCACCACGGAAACGGCGTAGACCAGCCAGCGCGGCACGGCGCCCGCGGGCCAGTCGATCACCCGGCCCAATTGGATGGCGCGCCGCTCCGGCGCGAACGTCCCGGTCAGGCTGCAGAGCGCGCCGGGTTCCAGGCGCACCGGTCGATCCGGAACGTAGGAGTAAGGCGATTCGGCCGGGATCTCGGCCACGATGGCGCCGCCGCTCTCCCGCACATGGCCAGAGAGGTCAGCCTCCACGCGAATGGGGTCAAGCGTGGCGACGGCGACCGTGAAGCCGGCGGCGTCCACCCGCCGGACCTCCGCCTTGGGGACGAAAACCTCGCGACCGGCGCACTGTTCCGGTTGGAAGAGCGCGTCGCCGATGTCGGGATAGCGCGCGCGGCCGAGGCGGTCCGACCAGTGGCCCAGCAGCACGATGGCCGCCAGGGTGGCGGCCACCTTCCACAGGTAGCCGCGATCCGAAAAGAAGAAGTCGCTTACTTGGCGCATCGCGAGTCAATGGAGCGGCGTCCGCCGCGACGAAGGCCACAGCACGGCGAGCGCGCGGCCACGCAGGTTGGCGCCGGGAACGCAGGGCGCGATCTCCCTCCGGCCGCCGTCGCCCCCCCCCCAGTCGCGGGAGTCGCGGCTGCGCTCGCCGCCCAGAGTGCGGCCGGAGAAGTCGCCCAGCACGAAGTAGGAGCCGGCCGGCGTCAGCCAGCCGGAGCCGTACAGGTTGGCGGGGGCGTCGAAGTAGTGGAGATCGCGGTAACACTCGACCGCGGTGGGCGCGAAGGCGGTATCGGCGGCTGGCGAGGGGAAGAGCAGCATGATCTCGGCCAGCCCGGCGAATGATCCCAAGGGCAACGTTGCCTCCAGGACGACAGGCTTTCCCTTCATTGGCGTCGCGCGGAAGGTGAGGCGACCATCGACGGAGGAGATATCGAGAACCAGGTCGCGCCCCAGATCGGAAAAGACGATGTCGGACGCCGTCACCAGCGGCGGCGGGCGGAGGGAGATGGCGGGGGGGGCATCCGCCTCGCCGGCGTCGCCGGCGGGGCCCGCGTTCAGGCGTCGAGGCGGCGCGGAGGGATCGATGGCGCCGTCGGCGGCCGCGAACAACCCGCGAAGCGCGCCGTCCTCGATTCTCGCGGCCAGGCCGATCTGGGCGCTGTCGGCGGCGCGAGCGAGCAGGAGGATGGCGCCGGAAAGGTGGGCCTCTTTGGGGCAGGCGAGCGTCACGGACAAGGAGAAATCGCGGATGAGCGCCAGGCCGCCCCACGGATCCCGGCAACCGTCGTCGGGCAGCACCAGCATCTCCCGGGCGGAGCGGAAGAGAAATCGCCGGTCGCCCAGGAGCGCCTCGTCGAGCGGCTTGCCCTCACGGGGCTTGAGCGGCGATCCCGCGTCTCCCGGCGGGCCGCGCCACCACGCCAGCGGCACGCGTACCCGGCGCCACTCATCGTCGGACTTGACGTAGCGCTCACCGTTGATGAAGAGATCGGTTCCTTCGATGGCGACCGTTTCCCCCGGAAGCCCGACCACCCGCTTGACCAGCGGCGGGGCGTCCGGGTCGTCCGGGTCGGTGAGCACCACCACGTCGAAGCGACGCGGGCGCGCGGCGCGGACGCTCCACCGTTCGGCCACCAGCCAGTCGCCGGGCTTCAGCGCGGGGGCCATGCTCAGGTGGTCGATGCGGTAGAGCCGCAGCCCGGAGGCCGCCGAGAGGTCGACCGTGAGCGCCACGGCGATCACCGCCACCGCCCACGCGGCGCAGGTGAGGCCGACGTACACGGAGGCGCGGTCGCGGCCGTCCGCGTCGTGAAGTTCCCGCGCCAGGCGGTCCACCAGCACCAGGTAGAGGCCGGCCAGCAGCCCCAGCATCGCCAGCCACCAGCGGCTGGCGGGGAAAGCGGAAAGCAGTCGTTCGATGACCCTCACCGGGTCCCAGAAGCAGAGGCCGGCGAAGGCCAGGATGACCAGGTGAATGGTGAGCAGCCCGGCCGTGAAGCGGGCGTGACCGGCCGTGCCGGAGATTCCCACGTAGGCCAGCACGCCTCCCGCGAGCACGACGGCACAGACCACCGACGCCATGCCGAACGCCACGGCGAAGCCGGAGTCGCCGGAGTCGCCGCCCGGCAGCAGGAAGCGCAGGGTCACGGCCAGGGCGGCCTCGAACAGCAGGAAGACCGCCACGGCGCGGAGGAGGTCGCCGCGTTCGTCAGCCACCGGTCGCTCCGGGGGTTTTGGTCGGCTCCGGCGAGGTCCGTCCCCGGATGCCCCGTTCCATGCGCTGTTCGGTCACCTTCTGCCGCAACATGAGCGCCCAGCGGTTCTCTTCGTCGATGCGCAGCGCCTTGTTGGCGTAGCGGGCGGCGGCGCTGAGGTTCAGTTGCGCGGCTTCCAGGTGGCCGCGCGCCAGGTAGAGGCGCACGAGGCGGTCGTCGATTTCGGCCACGCGCTCGTCGGCCGCCTTCTTCTCGTCGTCGGCGTCGCTCTCCGTCACCAGGCCGGAGAACCCCTCGCGCGCGCGGGCGTACAGCGCCTCCGCCTTGTCGTACGCCTGTTGGGCGCGGGTGAACGCGCCATCGCCGTCGTTGTCCAACCCCTCGTAGTAGGCCTGGCGACCGGCGAGAAGGTCACGCTCCGCCTTCTGCCCGATATCCTTCAGGATATCGGCCTTCTTCTGCGCCTTTTTGTCAAGAGGCTTCCTCGCGCCCTCCTTGGCCTTGTCGTCCGGAGCGGCCGCCGCGGCTCCGCCGGCCTCCGCCCCCGCCTTCGCGGGGTTGGCTCCTCCCCCCGGGCCGGGGATTGGGGCCGGAACGCCGCCCGCGGCGCCCGCCGCGCCGGCCGGAGCGGCCTGGCCCTCCAGTTGGGCCAGCAGCGCCTGGGCCTCTTTGGCGGCCACGCTCTCGGGCGCGGACTTGAGCAGCGAGCGCAGAATGACCCGCGCGGCCTCTTCGCTCTTCTCCGCGACCCGTTTCCGGGCGAGGTCCAGTTTCTCCGCGGCGGCGAGTTCCTCCAGTTCGCGCGTCCGGGCTTCGACGCGCGGGGCGAGCGCCGGGTCCAGCCGCGCGGCCTCGGTGAACTCCTTGCGCGCGAGGTAGAAGAGCGACTTCTCCAGGCAGAACAGCCCCAGGTCGTAATGCGCCGCCCCGCTGGCGGGATCGATGAAGTGGCGCCGGGCGCGGTAGGCCGATTCCGGAAGCAGGTCGTCCAGCGCGGCGATCCCCTCCTGGCCGTTCTCCTGGTAGCGCACCTTCCGGCCGTCCTCTTCCAGCGCCACCAAAACCCCCTTCACCACCGTGCCGTCGCGGCGGTGCAGCATCTCCTCCGTCTGGGCGCGGGCGACGCGCGGAAGGAAGAGAAGCGCCAGAAGCGCCAGCGCCGCGGCGATCACCGGACGCGGCCGCGACAAGGAGCGAATGGACATGGTTTTTTCGGGCCAGCGCATGGGAGAGTTGTCAGCTTTCAGGGGTCAGGGGTCAGGGG
>JACQVU010000172.1 GCA_016209585.1 Planctomycetota bacterium | reverse complement strand
CTCCCGGCGCCGGTTCCGCGCGATCCACCCCGCCCGGGTCATCGAACACCCCGCTGACGCGGCTGACAGCGCAACCGGCTCCGCTGAAGGAGGCGCCCACGCCCGCCGATCCGCCTGCCGCGCCGTCGCGGTCCGACGACTGGATCACCCAGACCACGGCGTACGACAAGAACTCGCGCGTGCTGGAATCGCGCGACGATAACGGCAACGTCACGCGCGTGGGCGAAGGCGCCGACGCGGGCACGACAAACGCCTACGACGCGCTCAACCGGCCCAGGGCCACCACCTACGCCGACGGCACGGTGTCGCGCGTGAGCGCCTACGACCCGAACGGCAACGTGCTCGCGTTCACCGATCAGAACGGAACGACCATAACCACAACGTATCATCCCGACCACGACCTCCCCTCGTTCGTCTTCGTCCCGCTCGGCCCGGCGTCGGGCAGCGTGCCCATCGAGGACGGCTCCACCTACGCCATCGCGCACACGGGCTTCAATCCCGCCGCGCTGCCCGCCACCAACCCCTGGCACGGCATCGCCCCCGCGTCGCGCGGCACGTCGTTCGAGCGCTTCAAGTACGACGGCGCGCTGCGCATGACCCACGCCGAGAACGACGCCTCGACGGTGCGCATGGCCCACAACACCTTCGGCCAGGTGGACTGGGAGATTCAACAGGCGCGCGGGCTGGAAGAGCATCGGCTGCTGATGCAGGAAGGGTTCGACACGACGGGTCAGATGCGCCGCATCAAGTACCCGACGGCGACCACGGCGAACCCCCTGGGAACCGAAGTCGAATACGAACGAGACGGGCTGTACCGGGTGAGGAACATCATCGATCGGTCCATGCTGAGCGACGCGTCGTTCGGGCCGTTCGGCTCGACGATCGCCACGTATCAGTACGCGGGCGCCGGCTCGCGTCTGTTGCGGATGACCCGCGCGGACGGCTCGGTGACGGATCGAACGTATGAAACGGCGGACTGCGGGTGCACATCGCCCGGTCGCATCAAGTCGGTTTCGGTCTCCGGCGCGGGCCTCGCTGCGCCCATCGCCGAGTGGGAGTACCAGTACGACGACGAATCGAACCTCCTGACCGAGAAATGGAAACACGTGTTCGCGTTCGATGAGCGCAAGCAGTACGGCGACGCCACGCGCGGCTACCCGGTCGGCCACGCGTACGAATTCGACGGCGCGTATCGCATCACCAAGGCACGGTACAACCATGACGAGGCGGAGATTCCTACCGTGCAGAACGGCGCCATCGCCTTCCCCACCGGCCCCCGTTTCGATCGAGAGCGCGCGTTCGCCTACGACGGCGTCGGCAACCGGAAGACAGTCAAAACTGAGGCGCCGGACCTTGCCGGCAACATCCGGATCAAGGGGGTTGAGGGTTACAACCACTCGGGCGACGGGCGGTTGAGCGGCGATCCAAGCGGCCAAACGACGAATGTGTCGTACCAACCGGACCCCATGAACGAGGTGGCGAACATCAACGGGCTGCCGCGGAGGCACGACCCCAACGGCAACCTCATCGACGACGGCCTCTGGTTCTATCGTTACGACTTCAAGAATCGCCTGATGGAGGCGCGCCGCAAGTCCGACAGGGGCCTCATCGCCGCGTACGAGTACGACGCGCTCGGCCGGCGGCTTTTGACGGACCAGAAGCAGGTGCTGGTGGTGAAAGACTCGCTCAATGACGGTTTGGGCGAGGGGTGGCATTCGTCGCGGCAAGGCGCGGCGACGGGGGACGATTTGATCATCAACGCCGACGGCGACATGGTCGCTTCGACCAGCGTGGCCGCCGGCCGCGTGGTGAGCGAGCGCATGGCGCCGGACCTCGCGGGCACGCAAAGCGTCGGCACGGTCACGGAAGTCGCGTTCCGGTTCGTCGGCCCGGTCGCGAATCGTCAGGCGCTGGCCGTGCGCGCTCTCGCGTTCGCCGCGCCGAGCCCCGCCGAATTCGACGACGCCGACAACGCCGTGCGCGTCGCGCTCATCCCGGCGAACTCCGCGTTCGGCGGCGCGGCCACGCTCGCGGTGCTGGTCAACGACGGTTCCGTCGACTTGCCGCCGGGGCCGTCCGACGTGGGCGTGCTGCCGTTGGGCGTTTCGCTTTCGGTCGGCTCGCTCCACCATCTCTGCGTCGGCGTCGAGTTCTTCCCGGACGCGGTTTCCAGCACGGCGTCGATCCGCGTCTTCATCGACGGCACGCAGGTGCTCTTCGGCGCGGGGCTGAACGAGTCAGTCACGGTCGGCCTGGGCCGAAGCGCCGCCGTGCTCGGCAAGGTGGGGCTGGATTTCGAGGTCGCCAGCCCGCTCTCGGCCGTGGCCACGGCGCTCACCAGCGCCGTCACGCGCGCGGGCGCGGCGGCGAACGAGGCGCTGGTGAAGATTCACGGGCACCTGCCGCGCAACTGCGCCTGCGACGAAACCTGCCCGCCCACGCAGACCGCGCCGCCCGTGTCGAGCGCGCCTCCCGCCGCGTCCATTCCGCCGCACCAGAGCGCGCCGCCCGTTCTCATTCCGTCGCCGCTCGCGACCGGGTTCCCGTGGCTGAACATCATGATCCCCAGCCCCATCGTGACCATGCCGCCCGTGGCCACGCGAAGCAATCCACAGACACCGCCCGCGCCCGGAACGTCGCCCACCACGATGTATCCCTTCGCGTCGCCCACCGGCTCCACCATGGGCCTCACCACGCTGCCGCCCGGCGCGACGATCACCGACGTGCCCGAGACCGCGCGGCCCTCCGTGGACACGAACGACACTCGCGTGCGCACGCTGCGCGATGAAGGCGTTGTCACGGGAATGGCGTCGATTGTGGTACAATCATCCTCGCCGTGGCGGGCGCACCAGATGGCCGGCCACCGGCTGGTGGTGCTGAAGCGGCAGGGATCAACCCACATGCCTCACGCGGAATTCGACGTGCGCGACAACGGCGCGGCGGTGGAGACGCCCGCGGGCAGCGGCGTGTACGAAACCGAAGTGCGCGTGTACGACCCGCCGGGCGCGGGCGTCGACTTCTCCATTCCCGCAGGCGACTACCGCTTCCAGGTGGTCACCGAACAGCCGCGCTTCACCACGGCGCCGGGCTACGACTTCAACTACTCCGGCCTCCGCCGCGACGTGGCCACGGGATTACACTTCGCCCAGGCCCGCTGGTACGACGCCGAGACCGGGCGGTTCATTTCGCGCGACCCGGTGTACGACCCAGCGAACTACGGCAATGCCTACACCTACGTCGGCAACCGCTGGACCGGCGCGGTGGATCCGTGGGGGAGGGACTTTCAGATGACCACAGACACTGCTTACTCTGAGGAGAAACTTGAAGACTATCAGGCTATGCACTCGACTATCATGAAGGCTGCGGGTACCCTGCTTGATGTGCGCGCAATTGTCCAGGGCGGTCCAGGTGCCGAGCAGACGGTAACATATGTATATTCCGCGAAGCAAGGAGTGTCGGCGGCACAACTCGTCAAGGCGTTGCAGGGGGAAAAGGTATTCGATCCTAAGCAGAAGTCCCAGTATGTCGCGTTTGCTACCGTGATTGCCCACGCGGCGGTCGATCCCAATGCAATGTGGCGAGTGAGTCTGACCGAAGATCAGGGGATCATTGTCAAAAAACCAGGGTTCTTCTACGCGTCCAATTGCGCCGGAATGGACCAGGTGACCCGAGGACTCACGCGCGCGGAGATTTCCCTTGCGAAAGAAGTATTTGGGAAATCTGTTGACCTGAGCAACGTACTTCTTGTCCTTGGAAGTCCCCTCCCCAATCTCGTTGGCCGGCCTGGGATGACGCCTGGCGGTGGCTCTATCCACTTGGCCGAAGCCCCTGGGACATGGGATCCCGTGAAGGACTTGGCCGATCAGGCGCTGTTCATTCACGAAATGACGCACGTTTGGCAGGCCGAGCGGGCAGGGGTAGCCGACAAGAATCTGCAGTGCTTGGTCGAACAGCTGAGGCCCGATGCTTACCGCTACGATGTGGCAGACGTGAAGAAGCCGAGCCGGTTCATCTTCAATATGGAGGGATTTGCCGAAGCAGTAAAGGATGCCTTTTTCCGGCTACAGTTCGAACGCAACATTGCGACCGGCATTGCAGTACATGGGTTGTCTCCGTTTGGAGCACAGTCAGCGTGGAAGAGGGCGGAGGCTTATGCTGCGAAACTCAAGCGCACTCCTTTTAATCCAGCTGGAACATCAGGGCTCACGTCTACAGACGCTGCCAACCTTCTCGAAGCGGTTCGCGCGAAATGACCAGTATTGAAGCGACTCGATCGTCACCTGCTCGTCGACGTGTATGGTACACCGTTCTCGTGTTGTTTGTTGTCGCACCGTCGCTTCTTCTTGTCGGTCTAGTCTGCTACACATCCATCAATCCCGTGCCGGTGCCCTATGCGAGGGTAGAGTGGGATGGAGATATTCGCAGCCATGGCACATCTCTGACTTGGCCCAAGGCGAACGTGGTCTCTCTCAGTATTCAAGTAACCGTTCACCCCCTCCCCAGGAAAAGAAAAAGTTTTTTTCTTTGCCATGATCTATCTGTCATGATCTCATACCGCGCATGGCGGGGATCGTTCCGTCCTGTTCGGGGTGCGGGGAGCGCGACGCGATCATCGCCGCCT
>JACQVU010000171.1 GCA_016209585.1 Planctomycetota bacterium | reverse complement strand
TCTCGCCCGGCTCATCCGTTTCGAGGCGGTCAAGGCCATTCACCAGCCGCTGCTGCTGGTGGCGTTCGGCCTCACCATGCTGGTGACGGTGGCGGTGGGGCTGTCGCACGGCGCGCGGCATGAGGGCGACACCGAAGTGTTGAACGGTTTCGCCTGCATGGCCGAGGCCGCGAAGCACGGGAACTTCTTCGCCTCCGCCTTCCTGCTCATGTACGCCGCCACGCTGATGTCACGCGAGGCGGCGGGCGCCACGCTCAAGACGGTGCTCACCCGGCCGGTGCGGCGCGTGCACTTCTTCCTCGCCAAGGCCGTGACGCTCGCGGCGGCGGCCGCGCTCTTCCTGCTCGCGGTGATGCTGGCGTCGCACCTCCTGGGCGGCGTGCAATACGGCTACGGCGACGTGTACACTTTCAGCGAGGGGCGACCCGTGAACCTCCAGATCGCGTACGAAGAGTTGTGGCGCCTGCAACTGCTCACCTTCGCGCTGGCCTATCCGCCCCTGCTGGCGGTCACGGCGTTCGGGCTGTTCTGGTCGGTCTGGCTGGACAACGTCGGCGCGGCCGTCATCGCCGCCATGCTGGCCGCGGCGCTGCTCTGGGGCGTGACCGACTTCTTCGGCGAGCGCCGGGTGAGCCTCCTCTCGCGCGTGGTCGACGTGCGGGACGAGCGCTTGCGCCACTACCTGTTCAACGACTACGCCCACCTCTTCTTCGACCGGTTGGCGCGGTTGGCCGCCGCCAGCGCGGAGCGCTGGCCGGAACGGGAGGCGCGCCTGGGGCCGGTGGTCTGCGTCCTGTGGGCGCTGTTTTTCTTCGGGGTCGCGGGGGCGCGCTTCACACGGAGGGACATCCTGGCATGACCATGACGATGACCCGGCAAGACGATGGCGCGCCGCGCCGGCGCACGCTGGCCCGTTCCCTTCTGGTCGCGGCCGCGCTGCTCTGGTCGGCTGGCGCGGCGCGGGCGGACGGGTACGCGGAGTCGCGGGTGACGCTGCCGGGCGACCTGTCGGACTTCGTGGCGCGGGACCTGAACGGCGACGGGCTGGCTGACCTGGTGGTCACCTCCATCGCCGAGGTCGGGTTGGAGAACGAGCGGCACACGAGCGTCTTCTATCAGCGCAAGGACGGGGCCTTCGGGCCGCGGCCCGACCAGACCTGGCGCGCCGCCCGCGAGGCCGCCGTGATGGTGGTCGGCGACCTGTCGCGGGAGCCGGGGGTGGAGATCGGCTATCTCTGGAAGTCGGGCGCGAAGTACTACGGGCGGGAGGGCGACAAGTACAAGGAGACGCCGCGCAAGTTCATCAACACGCGGACCTTCTTCGACTTCCCCTCCCAGGATGCGCTGCCCTTCTGGGAACACGTGCGCGATCTGGACGGCGACGGGTTCGAGGACCTGATCCTGCCGCAACCGCGCAACTACCAGGCCTTCTTCCAGTCCAAGGAGGGGGCCTTCGACCGGGTGCAGGTCTTCTCGACCAAGGTTGACACCTCGCTCTCCTCCGACCCCGGCCGCCTGGTGGAGGCCACCACGAAACTCCCGGCCCTGGTGCTGGCCGATTTCAACGGCGACGGGCGCGTCGATCTGATCACCTCGTACGACGATTCGCTGGTGGTCTACGTTCAACAGGCGGCGGGGGGGTTTCCCATGCAGCCCACCGTGGCGCAACCACTGTCGTTCCTGAAGGAGGGGTTTGAGAAAGGGACGCCCGACAAGTACGACACGAAGTTCATTGAACTGGAGGATTTCGACCGCGACGGCAAGGCCGACCTGCTGGTGCTGCGGAACCGGGGAGAGGTGGGATCGTTCACGGAGTCGAAGACCGAGGTGCTGTTCTACCGCGGGGACGGGGCGGTGGTCGGGCGGCCCCACGGCGACAAGACGCTGCCCCACCAGGCGCTGGCCTTCTCCGGGATCGGCACGAAGGTGGAGTTCCCCGACCTCAACGGCGATGGGAAGAAGGATTTGGCCTTCACCATCGCACGGCTAGACCTGCTCACCGGCATCAAGAGCGGCATCTTCAACGAGGTGACGGTCACCTACCGGGCGTTCCTGTTCAACGACGAGAAGAAGGTCTTCTCCACCGCGCCCGATTACGGTCTCGATTTGGCGGTGCCCAAGCGTTTCTTCGACTTCAAGCGCGCCTCCTTCGCCACGCCGGCGCTCCTCTTCGGCGGCGACTTCACCGGCGACGGCAAGGCGGACCTGTTGCGGTTCGAGCCAGCCGACGACGAGGGCGCCCGGCTGCGGGCGCGGGCCTACGGCTACACCACCAGCACCGGGTTGTTCTCCGGCGACACCTTCACCTATGAATCCGACCCCGCCGTGACGTTCGGTTTCGAGCCGCGGCGGGAGATCAAGATGCTGGCGCTCAACGGCGACCGGCGGACCGATCTGATCGTGCCGGGAGAGGCCTCGCTGGAAGTGGCGGTGTCGAAGTAGCGGGCCGCGGAAAACAGAGTCGGCCAGCCCGCTTGCATCCCGGCCGCCCGCGCGGGATTCTTGGTGCCGTTGGCGCCGCCGCCTGCGGAACCCGGCGAACGGAATCGGGGGCCGGGCGAGGGCGGCTTGGCGCGGATCCCCAACCCCCGACCCCCGACC
>JACQVU010000187.1 GCA_016209585.1 Planctomycetota bacterium | reverse complement strand
GGTCGGGGGTCGGGGGTTGGTAATGCGCCCGTTCGTTTCCGGACAGCTGACTACTGGCCACTGACGACTCATTCTTGATGTCTTCCCGGTGTATGACCTCGAGCACCTCCTCAATGCTGGTGGCGCCGTTGAGCACCTTGCGGACGCCGTCCTCCTGGAGCGTGACGATCCTGCCGAGAGTCTTGGCGCGCCCCTTGATGGCGTGCGTGGGCGAGCGGTGGAACGTCATCTCGCGAAGTTCCTCGTTGAGTTCCAGCAGTTCATGCACTCCCATGCGGCCGCGGTAGCCCTGCCCCTTGCAATGCTGGCACTTGCCGCCCTTGGTGGCGCGAAAGATGCTCTTCCCGGCCAGTTCCTCCGGGCGCAGGCCCACCATGCGCAGTTCCACCTCCGACGGGGTATAGGCCTTCTTGCACTGCGGGCAGAGCCTTCGGACGAGGCGCTGCGCCAGGATGGCCTGGATGGAGGAGGCCACCAGGAAGGGCTTCACGCCCATGTCGATGAGCCGCGTGAGGGCCGAGACGGAGTCGTTGGTGTGCAGCGTGGAGAAGACCAGGTGGCCGGTGAGGGCGGCCTGGATGGCGATCTCGGCCGTCTCCTGGTCGCGGATTTCGCCGACCAGGATGACGTTGGGCGCCTGCCGCAACATGGCGCGCAGGATGCGGGCGAAGGTGAGTTCGATCTGGTGGTGCACCTGGCACTGGTTGATGCCGGAGATCATGTACTCCACCGGGTCTTCCGCCGTGATGATCTTCACGTCGGACCGGTTCAGCGATTGCAGCGAGGCGTAGAGCGTGGTGGTCTTTCCGGAACCGGTGGGGCCGGTGACCAGGAAGATGCCGTTGGGGCGCTTGATGATCTCGTAATACTTTTTGGAGATATCGGCCGCGAAACCCAACTGGTCCAGCGAGACCATGTTGGCTTCCTTGTCGAGAATACGCATGACGATCGACTCGCCGTGCGTCCCCGGCAGCGCCGAGACCCGCATGTCGATGGGCTTGCCCGCGAACTTCGTCTGGATGCGCCCGTCCTGCGGCTTGCGCCTCTCGGCGATGTCCATCTTCGCCATGATCTTCACGCGCTGCAGCACCGGCCCCTGCAGCGCCTTCTTCAGGCTGTCCACCTCCTGGCAGTTGCCGTCGATCCGGTACCGGATGCGCACCCGCCCCTCCATCGGCTCCAGGTGGATGTCGGACGCCCGCGCCTCGATGGCGTCGGCGATAATCTTCTCCACCAGCCGGATGATGGGGGCGTCGTCGTCGACGGCGTCCTGCTCCTCCTCCTCCTCCCGGAACTGGATGTCGGCGCCGGTGACCGACTCAATCACCTTGTCGAACTCGCCCTCGGCCTTGGCGTAGTGCTTGGCGATGGCCTGCTGCATGGCCGCCGGTGTGGCCACGGCGAAGGCCACGTCGGCCCCGAGGATGAACTTCAGGGAGTCCAGCGTGAAGAGGTTGGTCGGGTCGGTGATGGCGATGGTCACCGTGTTCCCCTGCTTCATGACCGGCACGATGTTGTGCTCGGCCACCTGCGCCTGCGGCACGGCGTCGAGCACCTCCTTGGGGATCTCCCCCTTGGTGAGGTCCACGAACCGCAGATCGAACTGCTTGGCCAGCGCCTTCGCCAGGTCCACGTCGGTGATCACGCCCAGCGCCACCAGCGCCTCGCCCACCCGGCACTTCTTCTCCCGGGCGTGCTTCAGCGCCTGGTCGATCTGCCGATCGTCGACCTTCTTGTAG
This sequence comes from Planctomycetota bacterium, assembly GCA_016209585.1. Taxonomy (GTDB): domain Bacteria; phylum Planctomycetota; class UBA8742; order JACQVU01; family JACQVU01; genus JACQVU01. The sequence continues at coordinate 4,036 of JACQVU010000187.1, read as the reverse complement.
GCCTTCAGAATCTCGCCCAGACGTTTCCGCGCCATGTCGCTCCCGCGCCCTCGAAGACGATACACCCCTCGCCGTGCCCCGACCGCGGCTGGCGGCAAGGCGGCACTCTCACCCCGCGACGTTCATGGTCAGGTAGTCGGGGCGCGAAAGTCAAGGCGCGGGACGACGGCGGGCGGGCAGCCGTTCCTCTGGGGACGACGATCCGGCGACCAACGAGTCGCTGAAGCCGTTGGAGCCACCGCCGGTATCAGCCGGGAAGAGCGTGCGGCTTGTTCACACCTGGTGCTCCGCCAGGTGTTTTCGGTTGCCGGTGGGCGGTGTGGCGGTAAGATTGCCGTTGGCCGCCGGCATGCCTCGTTTGCTGAGAAGGCGGATAGTCCGGTGATTTTCAAAATCGAGATTGAGCGTTTTCGCGGAATTAAGATCGGCGCACTGGCCGATCTCGCGCCGTTGACGGTGCTGGTCGGCCCGAACGGGTGCGGCAAGAGCACGGTGCTGGGGGCGTTGCTGATCGGGGCGGGATCGGATCCCAGGAAGGGTATTGTCGAGACGGTCCAACATCTTCGCGGCGTGCGCGTCGCCGCGCCGTGGCTCCTGTATCGAGGCGGCGGCGAAGGGGATGCCGTGGTCAAGGTGTTTGCGAATCGCGATTCCCCGCGAGTTGTGGCTATTGGAATACTCCAGGATTTCACGCGCGTGGTGGCGCCGGTGAACCTCCCGAAAGTCACGTCGGCGCTCAAGTGTAGGTATGCGGTTCCTGGAGAGTTGAATCCGGCGGAGGGGTGGATGGTCTTTTTTGAAGAGGGACGAGGCTCATGGGGCCCGGACCTCCCGCCGCTGAACGTTCTACCCGAAGTTCGCCTTGTTGACCCGCGTGAATCTACCCGGCTCACGCCGCTCACAAGGCTGTGGACCGACGTCGCGAAGGCTGGCCGCAAGCAGGCGGTGATTGAAATCCTCCGCGCGCTCATTCCTCGCCTCGACTCGCCGGAAACACTTACAGAGGCGGACGAGAAGCCGATTCTACACCTTGTGTTCGACACCCACAGCGTGCCGGTCGCGCTGGCTGGCGACGGCATTGTCGCGCTGACGAGGATGGTCCTCGAACTCTTCACCATGCCGTCAGGATTGGCGCTGGTTGAAGAGCCGGAGTCGCACCAGCATCCGGGTTGCATGCGCCAGTCCGCGCGCGCGATCTGGGCGGTTGTGCAGAAAGGCACGCAGGTGGTGCTCACCACCCACAGCCTGGAGTTCATCGATCTGCTTCTCGCCGAGGCGCCCGACAACTCGCTGTCGAAACTCGCGGTGTTTTCACTCGCGCTGCAGGACGGCGAGTTGATCGCTCACCGATACGCCGGTCCGGAAGTATCGTTCTGCCGCACGGAAGTCGAGACGGATCTTCGATGAACGTGATGACGAAGGAAGAGTCGGTCGTCGTGGTCGAAGGCTACGACGATCGCAGTTTCTGGAAGGGGTGGCTCTCCCGCCTCGGCGTGGCGGGTCTCGGCGAACAGAAACGGGGCGATCGGGTTCGGGTTGAAGATCCCTGGGGTGTGAACGTTACCCACGGCGAGTTCGGGTACCGGTCGCCAGTCGGTCGGTTCATTCGAGTTGTCCCCTGCGAAGGGTGGCCCAGCAATATCAAGAAGGCCGCGCTTCGATTGGCACCGAGTATGCGTCGAATGAAGCCCGTGCGCAGGCTCGTCTTGTGCCGTGATTTGGATCTTCCCGCGGTGACCGGTGAAGCGGGCACTGAGCAAGGATTCGTTCTGATTAACTGGGCCCGCACCCTTGATTCGGCCGCAATCTCGCCGGCGGGGGAGCCACACGAGGCGTTGCTCGACGGCGGGGCAACGGCAGTCTCGCTGATTAAATGGTCGTCACCGGATCAGCCGGGGGCGGGGATTCCATGCTTGAACACGCTCGAACGTCTCGTCTGCTGCGCTTATTCCGCGGTCTACCCCAAGCGCGGTGAGGCGGTTTCTCAATGGCTTACGACGCGCCCCGAGGTCGAGAATCAGGTCGAAGAGAAGGCCCACGCCTGGTCTTTCATGGCCGGGTGGTTCACCGACCATGGACAAGGCGACTTCTACTCCGCCATCTGGCGCGACGATCTCGTCGCTGCTCAACTGCAAACGCGGCTTGAGAAGACCGGCGCCTGGGCCGTCGCTGAACGCCTGGTTTCCTGATCACGCAAGCCCGCCTCCGCCCGCTCCCCCCGCCGCCGGGCCGCGGAGCACTACCGCCCGCCCCTCCCGCCGCGCCACCACCCGGCCGGGCAAGGTGAGACTCCGGCCGCTCCGCCCCCGCGCCAGCCCCCCCAGCGCCTCCAGGTGCGCGGTCTCCAGCCGCCGGGCGGTGTCGGGGAAGGCGCCGAGCGCGCGCGCCAGCACGCGCGCCAGCGTCGCCCCGTCCAGCCCCGCCAGCCCGGCGGCGTCCAAGGCGATCTCGCCCGGCGCGTTCGCCGGCAGCATGTAGGCCGCGGCGTCGGGCGCCGGCCCCAGCGTCTGCTCCAACGCGGCCGACAAACGCTCCAGCGCCTGGGCGAACCGCGGATTGAGCCGCGTCTCCACCAGCGGCATGAGCGCCCGCCGGATGACGTTCCGCGGGCGGCTATCGTCGTCGTTGGTCGGGTCCTGGTACACCGTGGCGCCGGCCAGCGCCGCCCGCACCTCCGCCCGCCGCAGGGATCGCAGCGGCCGCGCCACCACCAGGCCGGCCGGTTGCCGGAAGCGTCGCAGCGGGGCGATCCCCAGCAACCCTTCAGGGCCGCATCCGCGGATGAGGCGGGCGAGGATGGTCTCGGCGTGATCGTCCAGCGTGTGCCCCAGCGCGACCCTGGCGGCGCCGCGCTCGCGCATCACGCGCGCGAAGAACTCCAGCCGGGCGCGACGGCCGGCGGCTTCCAGCCCGCACTTCCAGCGGCGGGCGAGGGCGGGCGCGTCGGCGCGCTCCACCACCAACTCCAGCCCGGCGGCGGCCGCGTAGGCGCGGGCCTGGGCTTCGCACTCCCCGGCGCCGGCGTGCGCCCCGTGGTTGAGGTGCAGCAGCGCCACGCGGACCCCGGGGAAGCCGAGTTCTCCCGCGCGCCGCAGGAACTCGGCCAATAACGTCGAGTCCGGCCCGGCCGAGAAGCCAGCCAGCACCAGGTCGCCCGGTTGCAGCAGCGCGTGCCGGCGCGAGAAGGCGGCGGCGCGCGCCAAGAGAACGTCGATCCCGGCGGGCGTGGGCATCACCGGCGCGACGTTACGCGGTGTCGCCCGACCCGACGCCGGTCGCCACGCCGAAGTCGCGCCGCAGAAGGTCCAGCAAGTCCCAGAAGTTGTGGATCTCGAAGTCCGCGGCCGTCTTCCCCGACACCAGATCATACTACCCCCCGCGGAACACCCGCACCGTGCCGAACCCCACGCTGTTGGCGGCGTCGATGTCATGCACGGGATGGTTCCCCACGTACAGGCACTCCGCCGGGTCCAGCCCCACGGCGGCCGTGGCGCGCTGGAAAATCTTCGGGTTGGGCTTTGAGATGCCCATCTGGTCCGAGATGAAAATCGCCTCCGGCTGGAAGAACTGGCAGAGACCCAGCCGCACCAGTTTCTCGGCCTGCTTCACCGCCAGACCGGCGCTGACGATGCCCAGGAGCAGGCTGGTGCGCGACAGCAGGCCCAGCGCCTCGGCCGCGTCCTCGAACGGGCGCAGGAGCCGCTGCTTCGTCTCGTGGTACCCCACGACGGCGGCGGCCAGCAGCACGGCCGGGTTGACGCCGCGGTATCGTTCGCGGCCGACGCGGTTGAGCAGTTGGTCGAAGTGGCGTTCGTAGTTGCTGCCGAACTCGGCGATGATCTCCTCCAGTTCGCGCGCCAGGTGGTCCAGGTCAGCCTTCAGCCCGAAGCGCCGCATGTTCTCCAGCGCGGCGCGCCGGGCCTCGCCGACGAACTCGGTGCTGGAGAAGAGCGTGTCGTCGATGTCGAAGAAAAGACCGCGCAGCGCGCGACCCGCCACCCTGACCATGCCGCCAGTATAGCACGCGGCCGGGGGG
>JACQVU010000016.1 GCA_016209585.1 Planctomycetota bacterium | reverse complement strand
ACCCAGCACCGAGCACCCAGCACTGAGCCCCCAGCACCGAGCACCGAGAACATGGTTCGCCTCCGCCTCCGCCGTCGCGGTCAACCGCGCCCCGCCGGAACGATCCCCGCGCCCGAAGCGCCACCCCCGCCCTTGAGCGAGGCACGCCGCGAGGCGGCCCCGGAGGCGCTCGCGGACCTCGACCGCCTCCTCGCAGCGGACCTCACCCAGTTCCCCGCCGTCAAGGCCGTGCGGTCCTGGCTGGAGCGGGAACGCGCCGCCACGCTGGAGGCCATCGGGCCGGGCAGTAACGGCGTGGCGCTGTGTCACCGCTTGTCGCGCCTCACGGAGACGGTGGTGGTCGGGATGTTCGACCGGCTCCGCGTGCAGTGCGCGGACGCCGGCCGCGACGGGCTGACGCTGGCCGCGCTGGGCGGGTTCGGCCGCGAGGAACTGGCTCCCGGCTCCGACGTGGACCTGGCCATCCTCCACCGCGGCGCCCTGGACGGCGCGCGGGAGGGGCTGATCTCGGCCTATGTCAAGGCGCTGTGGGACCTGGGCCTGGAGGTGGGCATCTCCACCCGCGACCCCGCGGCCACCGCACGAAAGATGGACGAAGACGTCACCACTGCCACCGCGCTGCTCGACGCCCGCTTCCTGGCGGGCGACCAGGGGCTGTTCGAGCGGGTCCGCGCGGATGTCGTGCGCCCCTGGCTCGCCCGCCATTGGCGCCGGTTCGTGGAGGCGAAGATCGACGAGTCCGTCCGCCGCCACCGCTTCTACGGCGACTCGGTGTTCCTCAAGGAGCCGAACGTGAAGGAGAACCGCGGCGGCCTTCGCGACTGGCAGACCGCCCGCTGGATCGACCTCGCCTTCCGCGCCTCTCGCGGGGGCCGCGACGCCGGCCCGGCCGGGCTGGACACCGCCGCGCCCGGCCGCGCGGCCTTCTCCTTCCTGCTGCTGGCGCGCGCCGCGATGCATCGCGCCTCGGGGCGAAAGGTGGACGTGCTGGACATGCATCTGCAGCACGACGTGGCCGCGCTGCTGGGCTACACCGACGACGGCGGCCACCTGGGCGTGGAGCGCTTCATGCGCGAGTACTACCGCGCCGGCCGCGCCGTCGATTGGCATTTCCGCGCCGTCCAGGGCCTCTACGAAGGCCGCGTCGGCTCCGTCACCCGCCGCCTGCGCGAGTTCACCATGAAGGTGATCCCGGCGCTCTTCGCCGGGCGCGACGAGCGCCTGTTGCTCTCGGCCTCCGTTCCCGACGCCCGCCTCGACGACCCCGCGGCGGTCATGGACCTCCTCCTCGCCGCTCAGGAACACGATCTCGACCTGGAACAGGACCTGCTGCTGCGCCTCCGCCGCCACGTGGAACGCCGGCGGGAGGAGTTCGCCCGGAGCGACGCCTGCGGCCGGAAGTTCCTGGAGATCCTGGCGCGCGAACGTGGCTCCGGCCGGGCCGTGGCGCTGGCCCAGGCTGCGGGGGTCCTGGGCGCGCTGATCCCCGAATGGCAGGAACTGGAGTGCCTGGTCGAGTACAACGCCTGGCACCAGTACACCGTCGACGAACACACCTTCCGCGCGATCTCGGCCATCGACCGCACGCAGGAGGAAGCCGCGGCCGGGGCGGATTCGCTGCGCCACCGCGTGGCGCGTGGCCTTGGGGCGCGCGGCCGCCTGTTGAAACTGGCGCTCCTGCTGCACGACATCGGCAAGGCCCGCGGCGTTGACCACGTGCAGGCGGGCCGGACGATGGCGCCTCTCATCCTCCAGCGCCTCGGACTTCCGGAAGAGGAGATGCACGCCGTCTACTTCCTCATCGAACATCACCTCCTGATGTCCGACGTCGCCCAGAAGCGCGACATTCACGAACCCCACGTGGTGCGCGAGTTCTGCTCCCGCGTGGTCAGCGTCTCCCGGCTCGAAATGCTCCTGCTCATGACCCTCGCCGACATGGAGGCGGTCGGCCACGGCACCCTTACCGGCTGGAAGGAGGCCATCCTCTCCGAACTTTTCCTCAAGGCCCAGACGGTGCTTTCCGGCCGCGCCCGGACGGCCACCCGCGTCGAACGCTCGCTGGAGGCCGACCTCCTCGCCCTGGTGGATGGCGCGGTCCGGGAGCCCGCCGAGCGCGCCTCCCTCGCCGAACAGGTCCGCCGCCACTGCGCCGCCGCCCCCAGCCGCTACCGGCTGGAGGTCTCCGCCGAAGAGGCGCTTGACCACGTGCGCCTGCTGGGCCGACCGGCCGCCGACCCCGCCGAGCCGATGGCGAGCGTGCGCCCCGGCGCCGACGCCACCGACATCTGGATCGCCTGCGCCAACGCCCCCGGGCGCTTCGCGCAACTGGCCGGCGTCCTGTCGTCGCTGCACGCCAACATCGTCGAGGCCCGCGCCTACTCGTTCGTCGGGGGCGCCGTTCTCGACCACTTCGCCGTCACCTTCGCCGGCGAAACCACGGATCCGGGCCGGGCGCAGCCGCCGGGCGAGGAGTTCGCCGATGCCCTTCGGGCCCGCCTGAGGGCCGTTCTTCGCGGCGAGACCCCCGTCGCCGACCTCATCGCCCGCGCCCGGAGATCGCGCCCTCCGGCCCGCGTCTACCCCTTCACCGCCAAGCCGCTGGTGGCGGTGGCCAACCACCTCTCACCGGCCCTCACGGTCATTGAGATCATCGCCCGCGACCGCCTGGGCCTGCTGTACGAACTGGCCTCCTGCCTCTCAGCCTGCGGCCTGGACATCGAACTCTCCATGGTCACCACGCAGGGCAACGTGGCCTACGACACCTTCTACGTCACGCTGTCCGGCGAGAAGGCGCCCGCGGGCCGCGTACAGAACGATATCGAACAGCGTCTCTGGGCCGTCGTGCGCTGAAGACGGCCCGCCCATCCCCACACGCGAGATCGCCATGCGACACACCGCCTCCTCCCCTGGCCGCGCCCATCGGCGTGTCAAAAAACGCCGCCCGCTGGGGCCTGCTGCTGGACCTGGAGTTCGAGTTCTAGCGGAGCGGGTCACTTGACCTTCGGGCGGAAGAGGAGGATGAGGACGGGGTTGAGGAAGAGGTCGGCGAGGAGAGCGGCGACCATAGTGACCATGCCGAGGATGCCGAAGTTGACGGTGAACTGGAAGTTGGAGAAGAGCAGGATGGCGAAGCCGATCTCCAGGAGAGCGCCGGTGAAGATCATGGCGCGGCCGGTGCTTTCAAGGGTGCGGAGGACGGCCCAGAGGTAGTCGCCGTCCACCCGGATTTCGATGCGGAAGCGGGCGCAGAAGTGAATGGTGTCGTTGACGGCCACGCCCAGGGCGATGGAGAAGACCATGAGCGTGGAGAAGTTGAGCGGGATGCCCAGGAAGCCCATGGCGCCCAGGGTGACGACGAGCGGCACGATGTTGGGGATGATGGCCACGAGGCCGAAGGTGAAGGATCGGAGCAGGACGCACATGACCAGGAAGATGAGGAACATGGCCCAGGCCAGGCTTGACAGCATGTTCTGGATCACCATGTCGAGCGCCTCCTTCCCGAGCAGGCTTTTGCCGGTGAGGCGCACGGTGGTGTCGCGGGTGAAGAAGGCCGGGGTGCGCCGGCAGAGTTTCTGCTCCTGGATGGACATGCGGTCGAAGTTGGCCAGGTTCCACTCCTGGACCTGCCGGATGATGCCGGTCAGTTGCCGGGAGTTGATGTCTTTCATGAGCACGGAAACGCGGGTGTGGGTGTAGTCGTCGGTGACCAGCGTGCGCAACAGGTCGCGGTCGAGCAGTTCGTCGGTGAGGAAGCGCACCTGGTTGAACGACCCGGTGTCGATGTTCAACAGGTAGCGGAAGCGCATGAGCAGGTCGCCCCAGCGCGCCACGGGAACCACGGTGCGCAGCGCGCCGAAGGGCACCTGCGTTTCCATGTAGAGGCGGCGCAGTTGTTCGCCCACCGTGAGCGGCAGGCCCGTGTCGGGGTCGCGGCCGATGGGATGGCCGGCCACCGCCCCCGCGCGGGCGGCGTTGGTCCAGCCGCCGTTGAGCAGTTCAACCATTTCGTCGATGTGCTCGTAGACGCGGGAGCCGTCGTCCAGTTGCTCCAGGAGCAGCCGGAAAACCTCGTACTGGTATCGCTCCACCAGCCGGCGGAACTCGTCGCGGCTGGAGGCGGAGAGCACCGCGAGTTCCTGCATCACCTCGTCGACCGGGGCGAGGCTTTTGGGGATCAGTTCGCTGGAGATCTGGCGCGCCTGTATCTCGTTCTGGAGGTCGAGGAGGGAGAAGGTCTTGGTGATGGGGCCTTCGTGGCCGTCGACGCGGACCTCCAGCAGCATCTTCTGTAGTTCGCCGATGCGGGCGAGCGTTTCCGGGGCGCGGATGACGTCGGGGCGGGTGCCCTGGATTTCGACCTCCATGGAGAAGACCCCGGTGAGGTTGTCTTCGATCCATTTGTTGTCGACGTAGAGGGGGTCGGAGGCGCGGATGTCCTGGAACCAGGAGGAGTTGACCTCGACGCCCGGGAAGTCGATGAGCGGCCGGAGGCCGAAGACGCCGACCGCCGAGAGGCCGAGGATGGCGACGGCGCCGAGCACCACCCATTTCTTGGCGGTGCGGTCGACGCGGGCGATGCCGATGACCACATGGTCAAGGAACCCGAGTTCGTTCACGTTGATCATGGGCAGGCGCGTGGATCCCATGACGTTGAGGGCGGCCGGCACGAACGTGATGGTGATGATGTAGGCGAACATCACGCCCAGCGAGGCGAAGACCGCGAACTCCTGCACCACCCGCACCTGCACCACCACCAGCGAGGAGAAGCCGATGGCCGTGGTCAGGCTGGTGAGGAAACAGGCCACCCCCATGTCGCGCGTGATGTGGACGATGGCGTCGCGGCGGGAGCGGCCGAAACGGATCTCGGACTGGTACTCGGAGATGAGGAACACCGCGTCGGAGATGCAGAGAATGATGAGCAGGCTCGGCAGGATCGTGGAGGTGAGCGTGAGCGAATAGCCCAGGTGGGTCATGAGGCCGATGACCCAGACGTTGGTCATCACCACCGTCATCAACGGCAGCAGGACCCCCGCGGGCGAACGGAAGTAGAGAAAGAGGATGAGCGCGATGACGCCGACGCTGATGGCCGTGAAGGTCTCAAGGTCGCGCCACAGGAGTTCCACGTAGCGGTTCTCAACCACCGGAATGCCGGAGAAGTGGTATTCCAGCGGCGGCGAGGAGGCCACGCCGGCGGCGCGCTGCGCGTCCATGTGCTCGCGGGAGGCGTGGTTGAGGGTGGCGCGGACGGCCTCCACCAGTGCCGCGCGTTCGTCGGGCCAGCGGTCCGGGCGGACGCCGGAAGGGTCGACGTCGAGGATGATGGAGGCGACGCGCTCGTCCCGCGACACCAGCGTGTTCACGTAGAAGGTGTTGCCTTCCACGAGCCGGCGGAGGCGCTGGCACTGGGCGGGGGTGAGATCGCGGGCGAGCAGGGCGGTTTCGTCGCGCGCGAACGGGAAGATGGTGTTGCGGATGGAGTAGGCTTGGCGGACGTGAGGCAGGCCGGCGAGCGCGCGAGTGAGGTCGTGTACCAGCGCCAGGTTTCGGGGCGAATAGAGGCCATCAAGCTGCAAGGCCACGAGCAGCGCGTTGTCGTTGGTGCGGAAGCGGCTCTGGAAGTCGTCGTAGACGACCTTGGGGTCGTCGACCCGGTCGGTGGCGGTGGCGAAGAGCGAATCGACCGTGAAATCCAGGCGAACGCCGTGCTGGGAGATGGCGTGCCCCGCCAGCGCGGTGATCGCGAAGTTCAGGAGCAGGACGGGAACGGGAACCCGCGCCGCGAACCGGGCGAAGCGGTCGAGGTTGCGCGCCAACCAGGCGGCGAGAAAATCCAGGAGCGCGGCCACAGGGGGGGACGCGGCGCCTACTTGGTGTAGTCCAGGTAGCGGTGGAGCTGGTCCTCGGTCATCACGTCGGTCTTCAACTCCGAGGCGATCTTGTAGTTCTTATCCTCGGTGTACTCCTGGCCGAGGATGAGGATCTCGGTTTTCGTGTCGACGATGTCCTGAACAATGGCGCCGGCCTCCTGGAGCCGCGCGCGCAGGTGCTCGCGGGAGTACTTGGTCTTGACGCCGCCGAACTCGCCGGCGAAGGCGAAGTAGCGGTGCAAGCCACGCTGGAAGATGGGGGAAATCACGAGGTCGTTCTCGTAGATGGCTTCGGCGCCCTCTTCCTTGCTGATCACCGCGCACTGGGAGAAGTGGTTGCTGATGATGCGCTGCACGCGGATCGTGCCCTTCTCCATGCGGTTGCCGCCGGCGAGCGGCTTGAAGACGGTGAACTGGGTGCCGACCTGCAAGCCGTCCTCGCTGCCGACGTCAATGTACACGAGGTCGTTGTCGCGGTCGGATTGCGCCACCGTGCCGTCGGGTTCGTCGCGGCGTCCGAGGTACCCGCGGAGAGACAGTTTGACGTGCGCCACCTCCTTGACCATCTTGTTGTATTTTTTTTCTTCCTCCCTCAGTTTCAGCGTGAGTTCGTTGATCTGCTGGTCTTTCTGGGTGATCTGCTCGTCCAGGGGCCGTTTGATGGCGGCGATGATGTCGCCGTCTTTCTTGTCGAGTTCGCTCTGCACCTCCGTGAACTTGTCCTGGGCATCCTTGATCTGGTTCTCTTTCTCCTGAAGTTTCGCCTCGAAGTTGGTCCGGGTCTCCTTGACGGCCTTTTCACTCTGGTCGCGGGTGAGCGCCAGTTCGGTCAAGACCTCGTCCAACTGCGAGTTGACCATGAGCAGCGACTCGTGCAGTTCGTTGATCAGGCGATCCTGATCGGCGATCACGTCCTGTAGCGTGCGGGCCGTCTGCTGGGTGAGGTAGACATCCTGCGCTTCGCCTTCCTCTTTCCGAATCATGACCTTGAACGGCACACCGTTCACCATGACGTTCTTGCCGGTCTTGGGATCGCGGACCGGCGTCGGGTCGCGGCGAATGGCATCCACCGACCCGTACTTCTCCGCCAGACGGGGGTAGGACATCGCCATGCGCGAACGTCCCTCCACGTCGGTGGCGATCCAGTCGGGGCTGGGCGTGCCGCCCACCTCCATCTGGTAGCCCACCTGCTTGCTGACGTTGTCGATGGTCTCTTTCAGGGCGCTGATCTTCTCCGTCTCTTTGTCGCGGGCCACTTTCGTGTCCTCGGCGACTTTCCTGGCTTCCGTCAGTTCGCCGGCGGACCGGTAGGCGAAGAAGGCCGCGATGAAGAAGGCCACCGCGAAAAACGCCAGCAGAATGATCAGAATGACGCCGCTGCGAGTGGAGTGACGGGGCAGCATGGGGCGCCTCCCGCGCGAATGCCCGGCCGGCTGACGCTACGCGTGAGACCGACAATGGCCCGAAGAGAAAGGGGGCATGCATATTCTCCGGCGACTCCGCGAAAAAGTCAATCTCCTTTCTCACTCAGGGGCCCGCTGCTACGATTCGCGCCTGGTTCCGCCCGGCCCTGGCCGGCGACTCCAGGCGCGCGGCGCCGGCCGACCCTCCGGCTGGCCACCTTCCCGCGCCAGGGCCAACGGGATCGGGCGACATGCGCACCACCTACCGCTGGATCACCGAGTACTGCCCGTTCCCCGACGGCGCGGAGGCCCTCGCCGATCTGCTCACCAACACCGGAACCAACGTCGAGCGCGTGGTTCCCACGGGCGACGACTGGCGGCTGGAGGTGGAGGTCACCTCGAACCGGACCGATTGCCTGGGGGTCATCGGGCTGGCGCGGGAGGTGAGCGCCGCGGCCGCCATTCCGCCGCGGCTGCCGTTCGCCGACTACCTGTCGTGCGATGAGGCGACGACGTCAGCCACGTCGGTCACGGTGGAAGACCCGGACCTCTGCCCGCGCTACGCGGCCCTCCTGCTGCGCGGCGTGCGCGTCGGCCCTTCCCCTTCCTGGCTCGCCCGGCGGCTGGAGGCCATCGGCGACGCGCGGTTGCGACCCATCAACAACGTCGTCGACGTCACGAACTTCGTGCTGCTGGAATGCAACCAGCCGCTGCACGCCTTCGATTTCGAGCGCCTGGCGGGGCGGCGGATCGTGGTGCGCCGGGCGCGGCGCGGGGAGTCGGTGGAGGCCATCGACCACCGGCGCTACGACCTGACCCCGGCGGACCTGGTGATCGCCGACGCCGAGCGGCCGGTGTGCGTGGCCGGCGTGATGGGCGGAACGGCGACCGAGATCACCGGGGCCACCCGCGACGTGCTGCTGGAGTGCGCGTACTTTCAGCCCCGCGCCATCTGGGAGACCTCGCGGCGCTTGAAACTGGCGTCGGATTCGTCGTTTCGTTTCGAGCGGGGGATCGACCCCGCGGGCATTCCCTTCGCCGCGCGCCGGGCGGCGCGGCTCATCCAGGAGATGGCCGGAGGAGAGGTGCTGGCAGGGATGATCGACGTTTGCGCGTGGCGGCCGGTCGAGCGCCTGGTGGAATTTCGGCCCAACGCCTTCCACCGCCACATGGGGTTCCACGTGGCCGCGGCGCGCCAGGAGGCTATTCTGGCCGCGCTGGGGCTGGAAAAGGTTCCCGGCGCGGGGCGGGTGGCGCGGTTCCGCGTTCCCTCCCACCGGCCGGACCTGGCGCGGGAGGTGGATCTTATCGAGGAAGTCGCCCGCGTGGTGGGGCTCGACGCCGTGCCCGAGCGGCTGCAGATTCGGGTGTTTTCGCCCGAACGGCTGCCCGAAACCGCCCTGGAGACGGGGGTGGCGCGCGACTTGGCGGCCTTTGGTTTCCTGGAAACGGTGACCGACACCTTCACCGGCGCCCGCGGCTGGGAGGCGCTGTCGCCCTGGACGAGTGTGCCGCCCCACGAAGTGAACCGGCCGGTGCGCGCGGAACAGTGCGCGTTGCGCGAGAGCCTGCTGCCCAGCCTTCTGCTGGCCCGGCGGCGCAACCAGGACGTGGGAGAGAATGACCTTCGGCTGTGCGAGGTGGCGCACGTGTTCCTCCCCGGCGACGACGCCACAACCACCGACGAACGGGTGATGGCGGGGCTGTTGGCCGACGGCGACGACGACCGCGAGGCCCGTGGCGTGGTGGAGACTCTGCTCTCGGCCCGTGGCGTGCCCTTCACCCGCGAGCCGTACGCCCACGCGCTGTTCGCGCCCGGCCAGGCGGCGCTCTACCGCGCCGGCGGCGGAGTCCTGGCGGTGGTGGGCATGGCGGCGTCGGCGGTGGCCTGCGAGGCCGCCGGCCTGCGACGCGCCCCCGCCCTGGGGGAGTTAGACCTGGACCTTCTCAGCCGCCTGGTGGTGGCGGCGGGGTCCGGCGGCGGGTTCCGGGAACCCTCGCGGTTCCCCGGCGCGGAGCGGGACTTTTCTTTCCTGCTGGCGGAGCGCACGCCCTGGGCGGAGGTGGAGCGCGCGGTGCGGGGGTTGGGCCTTGCGCTGGTGAGCGACGTGCGGTTCGATCACGTCTACCAGGGCAAGGGGATCGGGCCGGGGAGGAAGTCGCTCACGTTCAAGGTTCTGTTCCACTCGTCCGAGCGGACGCTGACCAGCGAGGAAGTCGACGAGCAGGCGCGGGCCATCGTGAGCGCGGTCTCCACGCGGCTCGGCGGCGTGCAGCGGTGACACCCCGGCCGGTCGGCGGGCGTCATGATTCCACCCAAACTCTGCACGTTGCTCATCTGCGACGCCGTGGCGCAGGCGCCCTACGGTCGTCGCACCTTGTACGGCGTCTTTCACCATCTCGCCGTGGCTGGGAACTTCCCGATGGTTTACGGGCCGGCCGCGGTCTACGTGGTGCTGGGCTTCGGCACGGGAAAGCACGAGGTGCAGATCGAGTTGGTGGACGGCGGTGACCACCGGGTTTTCGCGCTGCCCGAGGCCTGCCCGGTGACGCTGGAGTCGCCCCTGGCCCGCGCGGAACTGGTGCTGAGCATCCAGAACCTGGCCTTTCCGGCCGCCGGCACCTATTTCCTGCGGGTCTACATCGACGGGCGCAAGGAAGAGTACGAACACATGATCTTCGTCGACGCCCACCGGACGGGCGACGTGCCGGGGAAGCCGGCCCCGGCCGCGGGATGAAGGGCGCCCCATGCCTCCCCCTCAAACCATCCTGGACTTCGAGCGGCCGGTCCTTGAGATCGAGGAGATGATCGAGGACCTGGAGACCTTCAGCGCCGGGACGAACCAGGACTGCTCCGACGAACTGCGTCGCCTGCGGGCGCGGCGGGAGGAGATGTTGAAGCAGGCCTATCGCCGCCTCACGCCCTGGCAGACGGTGCTGGTGGCGCGCCACCTGGACCGGCCGACCACCTCGGACTACGTGGGCGAGTTGTTCACCGACCTCACCGAGGTCAAGGGCGACAAGGTGTTCGCCGACGACCCGGCGATCCTGACCGCCTTCGCCCGGTTCGAGGGCCGCAAGGTGTTCCTCATCGCCCACCGCAAGGGCAAGAACACGCCGGAGCGCCTGAAGTACAACTTTGGCTGCGCCCACCCCGAGGGGTACCGCAAGGCCGCGCGCAAGATGCGCCTGGCCGAGAAGTTCAACCTGCCGCTGGTGACGCTGATCAACACCCCCGGAGCCTACCCGGGGATCGAGGCCGAGGAGCGCGGCCAGGCCCAGGCCATCGCCGAGTCCATCCAGACCATGGTCCGGCTGCGCACGCCCATCGTCAGCATCGTCATCGGCGAAGGCGGCTCCGGCGGCGCGCTGGCCATCGGCGTGGCCGACCGCCTCCTGATGATGCAGTTCTCCTACCTCTCCGTCATCTCGCCGGAAGGCTGCTCGGCCATTCTCTTCAAGAGCGCGGCCCACGCGGAGCAGGCGGCCGACGCCCTGCGCCTCACCGCGCCGGAACTGCTGCGCCTGGGTATCTGCGACGAAGTGATCCCGGAGCCGGTGGGGGGCGCCCACCGCGGCCCGCCGGAAGCCGTGGCCGCCGTCCGCGACGCCCTGCGCTCCCACATGGGGGAGGTCTGCCGGCTGAAAGTCGACGCCCTCGTCGAGATGCGGTACGACCGCCTGCGCCGGATCGGAGAATACCGCGCCGCCGGAGCCCCCGGCGGTTGATTCCCCCGCCGGCCGGGTCTATAATCTCCCCCCGTCGCCGGTCAGCGCTGTTCCGTTCAGTCGGTTTCATCCTCAAGGAGGCGAGGCATGCGCGCGCGCATTCTGTTCGTCGTCGCCGCCATTCTGGCGGCGGGGTTGCTTCTGGCGCCGGAGGCCCGCGCGCAGGGGGCGGGGGCCAAGGAGAAGCCCGAAAGCGACCTGAAGCGGTACGAGGTGCCGTTCGAGTTCGACGGCCTCGGCTTCATCGAGGCCGCGGTCAACGGCGTGGAGGGCCTGCGGTTCATGGTCGACACCGGGGCCAGCCAGACGGTGATCACGGAAACGGGGGCGAAGAAGGCCGGGGTGGAGGGCGGGATGCAGATGCCGGTGGGCGGGGTCGGCCAGGCCATGGCCAAGATCGCCTTTCTGGACCGCATCGCCTTCGGCGGCTACGAAGAGAAAGACGTGATGTGCGCCGTGATGGACCTGAGCCACCTGAACGACAAGATGGAGAAGCCGCTTGACGGCATTCTCGGCGCGCCGGTGCTCTTCAAGTTCAAGAGCATCGAGGTGGACTTCCACGCCAACAAGATGATCTTCACGGCCGACGCCAACACGTTCAAAAAAGAGATGTCGCTGCAAGACATGCTCCTCCGCGGTCTCGCGGGCCGCGGCGGCGGCAAGAGCGGACCGGGCGGCGGTGGCAACCTGCAGGACATGCTCAAGAACCTTATGCCCGGCGCCAACCAGGGCGAGACCCCGGCCGAGACCACCGAGCCGGAGGCAGCCGCCCCGCCGAAGAAGGATGGCGCCGCCGCGAAGGAAGCGCCCGCGAAACCGGCCGGCGAGGCGGAACTGGACTCCTTCTTCGACCGCGTCTTCGGCGAGGAGAAGGCCCCGGCGCCATCCGCCGGCAAGAGCACGGGCCCGGCGCCAACCGCAGGCGGCGGGCAGGGGCGCTTCTCGCCGGTGTCGGAACAACTGGCGGCGCACCTGGCGCTGCCCGCCGGAAAGGGGTTGTACGTGGACGCGGTGGCGAAAGGCTCGATCCTGGCCCGCGCCGGCCTGAAGAAGGGCGACGTGATCCGGCGCGTGGGCGACCACGAGATCGCCGGCGCGGCCGACCTGGAGAAGGCGCTGGCGAACGTCGGGAAGGGAACCACCGTTACCTTCATCCGCGGCGGCGAAGAACTGACCAAAGACCTGAAGTGACCCGCGCGTGTCCGCGCGTTCAGAGGAACACCCACCATGAAGACCATTCGCTTCTCTCTCCCGGCCGTCCTCTGCGCGGCGGCGGCGCTCCTCTTCGCGCCGGCGCTCCGCGCCGAGGGTGACGAAGAGATTCCCCGTTCCGGCAAGACGCACGAGGTGAAGTTCAAGATGACCGGCGGCCCGATGGTGCCGGTGAAACAGATGCACGTGCAGGCCAGCGTCAACGACAACGACCCGGTCTGGATGTTGTTCGATACCGGCGCGTCCCACCCGCTGGTCCTGTCGGAAGCGTACGCCGGCACGATCGGCGTTTCGGGCACGTTCAGCATTCAGGTGGCGGGCGTCGGCCAGAACACCTCGACGCTCACGAACGTGAAGAGCCTGCAGGTGGGCGACTACACCGCGCGCAAACTGCCGGCCGCCATCATGGACATGAGCGGCATCATGTCGCAGGTGAGCGTGGCGGGGATCAGTTTCGACGGCATCGTGGGCATCGCTTTTTTCCGCCCCTTCAAGTCGCTGGAGATGGACTACCGCAAGCAGGTGGTGCGCTTCACCGAGTGGGGGCCGAACGACAAGCCCGACCTGGGCGAGTGGCAGGTGCGCCGCGTGGCCTTCTACAACGCCATTGAGAACATGTCGAGCGGCGAGGCCGGCTTCCTGGGCATCAACGCCGACGCCACCCCCAAGGAGTGGATCGACCAGCACAAGGTGAAGGGCGCCGTCACCGTCAGCGACGTGATGGAGGGCGGCCCCTCTGACGGCCACCTGCAAAGCGGCGACATCATTACCCACGTCGGCCCCGTCGACGTGCGCGGCGGGCTGGAGGGGCTGGTCATCGCCGTCGCGTCGCACAAGGCCGGCGACCAGGTGAAGATCACCCTCTACCGCGACGGGAAGAAGCGCACGGTGAAGGTCACGCTGGGCAAACGCCCCGCGCCCGACGCGGCCGCGACGCCGGACGAAGAGAAGGCGACCGAGCCGGACGGGAAGAAGGCCGCCCCCGATGAGAACGTCCCCGCCGCCGAGCGGCCCGGTCGCCGGCCGTCGGGCGGGCGCTCGCCGCGCCGCGGCGCGAAGCCCGCGGAAGAGCCGGCGAAGAAACCCGCCGCCCCGGAGAAACCGGCGAAAAAACCCGCCCCGAAGCCGGGAGAGGAAGACATGTGATGATGGCGACGTGGCGCTCGGCTTCGGAGATCGTGACGCATTCGCATTCGAAATTCATCCGCGGTTTCCGACTTGGGATCGGCGAAGCGCGTCAGATCGTGGACCGTGGGCCGAACTTCGCGTCTGGTGCCGCGGGCGCTGCCTGACGAGCGGCGTGATACCGGGCGAAGGCCGCGCCTTCGAGGGCGTCGAAGTCCCGTTGCTTCCTTTCGCGACTTGGCTTGTCGAGCACTCGCGGGAGATCGCCCACGAAGAGTTTCCATCGTCGTTTCGAGAGGATGGGGCTCCGCACGACGTGCTCCGTCTGTGGAATGAACAGGAACCCCGGGACGAGGGAGCATCCGAGCGTCTCGAAGAAGATCGATATCTCTGGTACGGGCGCCATTTCTGGATGGCCGGCGCGGAAGGATGTATGGTTCCCGATCTCGCGTTCGCGCGGATCGACGGGGACCTGTACTACTACTCCCGAAAATCGTCGCGGGCCGCGCGGACGTTCGCGGGATAAACCACGGAGACACGGAGACACGGAGGTTTCACGGAGAGGACAATTCCCGATCCTTTTCTCCGTGCGCCCTCCGTGCCTCCGTGTCTCCGTGTTGAACGCCCGCGAGCAGTTTCGACGGGACTCGCGTT
>JACQVU010000179.1 GCA_016209585.1 Planctomycetota bacterium | reverse complement strand
GTGTGGGCTTGCCGAGATCGCGGCTCGCGCCGAGGCCGCGTCGCGCGCGCTCGACGCCGGCGGGTCGGGGCGGGAAGCGGCCGGGACGCTTCGCGCCCTGTACGCGGCCTGCGGGCGTGGGCGGCCCCGCCGGCGGGAGTCCGTGGTCCCGGCGGCCGGGCCGGAGAGGATCGGGGAATGGGATGGCAAGCCGCGCCAGGGATGAAGACCTCGCCCCCGTTCCATCCGGATATGTTGCTGGAGGAGGCGTTGCAACGCTCGCCGCTGGTGGCCGAGGCCATGCGGCGGCGCGGTTTGTGTTGCTTCTATTGTCCGGCGGCGATGGTGGAGACGCTGGCCGAGGCGGCGCGCATCCATCCGTTCAACCTGGACGAACTCCTGGCCGATCTCAACGCGCCGGCGCCGCCGAAGGAGAGGCCGGCGTCATGATCGCCCGCCTATGAGCGATCCCCTCGCCGAGTCCGTCCAGTACCTGCGCGGGGTCGGGCCGCGGGTGGCCGAAACGCTGGCGCGGCTCGGTGTGCGCACCGTGTATGATTTGTTGTTCACGCTCCCCCACCGCTACACGCCGCGCGCGCTGATCCGCGACCTGCGCCCCGGCGCGGAGGCGGCCTTCATCGGCGAACTGACCGAGGCCCGCTGGAAAGGCCAGGGGCGCGGGCGGCGGCTGGTGGCGGCCTTCTCCGACCGCACCGGCGACATTCCCGCCGTCTGGTTCAACGTCCCGCGCGCGGTGCTGGAGCGGCTGGAAAACCACCGCCGCTTCCTGGTCGTCGGCAAGATCGACTCTTACGGCGGCCGCCAGGTGGTGGCGCCCACCGTCGAACCGCTGGACACCGCGCCGCCCGCGCCCAACGTCCGCCGGGGGATCGCCGGGGTCTACGCGGCGCAGCCCGCGTCGTCGTCGGCCGCGTCGCGAACCGCGCCCGCGCCGCCCGGCTACGTCGATCGCCCGCTGTTGCCGGTCTATCCGCTCACGGCCGGGCTGTCGCAGACCACCCCGCGCCGCGTGGTCTTCGCCTGCCTTCCGGAGTTCGCGCCCCTCCTCCACGAGTACCTGCCCGACGCCACGCTGGCCGCGCGCGGCTGGTCGCCGCTGCCGGAAGCCATGCGGCGGGCGCACTTCCCCGACACGGAGGAGGCCGCGGCCCGGGCCCGGGAGCGGCTGGTCTATCACGAGTTCTTCCTGCTGGAGTTGCTCAAGGCCGGCGAACGCGAGGCGGCGCGGCGCACGGCTGGTCCGCGGATTCGGGTGCCCGAGAGCGTGGATAACCGCATCCGCGCGCGCTTCCCGTTCCGGTTCACCAACGCGCAGGATCGCGCCGTGGCGCAGATCGCGCGGGACCTGGCGTCGGGCCGGCGCATGTGCCGCCTGCTCCAGGGCGACGTGGGGGCCGGGAAAACCGCGGTGGCCCTGTACGCCATGCTCGCCGCCGTGGCCAACCGGCGGCAGGCGGTGGTGATGGCGCCCATGGAAGTGCTGGCCTCGCAGCATTACCGCACGATATCGGAAGCGCTGGCGGGGTCGCGCACGCGCGTGGAGTACCTTTCCGGCGCCGTCCGCGGCGCGCGCCGCCGCGAGGCCCTGGCGGCCATCGAGTCGGGCGAGGCCCACATCGTGATCGGCACCCACGCCCTCATCGAGCCGGCCGTCCGCTTCCGGCGGCTGGGGCTCGTGGTGGTGGACGAGCAGCACAAGTTCGGCGTGGCGCAGCGCGAGGCGCTGGCGCGCAAGGGGCCGGCGCCCCACTTCCTGGTGATGTCGGCCACGCCCATCCCGCGCACGCTCTCCCTCACGGTGTACGGGGAACTGGACCTCACGGTCATCGACGAACTCCCGCCGGGCCGGCGTCCCGTTCGCACGGAATTGCGGGCCGAGAGAGACCGCGCCGCCGTCTACGCCTTCATCCGGGGGCTGATTGAGAACCACGGCGCGCAGGCCTACTTCGTCTATCCGCTGGTGAGCGAGAGCGAGACGACGGCGCTGGCCTCGGCCGAGGCCATGAGCAGCCGCCTCGCCGCCGGGCCGTTCCGCGACCTGGGCGTGGGGCTGGTTCACGGGCGCATGCCGGCGACTCAGAAAGAGCGGGTGATGGCCGACTACCGCGCCGGGCGCATTTCCGTGCTGGTGGCGACGGTGGTGGTGGAGGTGGGGGTGGACGTGCCGGGGGCGACGGTGATGGTGGTGGAGAACGCCGAGCGTTTCGGTCTGGCCCAGTTGCACCAGTTGCGCGGCCGAGTCGGGCGCGGGGCGGAGCAGTCTTATTTCATCTTGTTTTCCGCGGCGCGCACCCGGGAGGCGCGCGAACGTCTCGCGGTGATCGCCGCGACGGCCGATGGCTTTCGCATCGCGGAAGAGGACTTGCGACTGCGGGGTTTCGGCGATCTCGTGGGCACGCGGCAGCACGGCATCCCGCGCCTGCGCCTTTCCGACGTCGAGCGCGACGTGCGGTTGCTGGAAACCGCGCGGGACGACGCCTTCGCGGAAACGGCGGCCGCGCGCCGCGCCGGCGAGATCGCCCGGCGCTACCTGCCGCTGCACTTCCCCGGCGCGCGCCTGCCGGGAGCGTGACAAGGCGGCGTGGCGCGACACGCGGCCGCGCGCCGCAAGAAACGAAGCGCCCGGGACTCGGCGGGAGACCCGGGCGCGGGCGGCGTTTTTTGGTCAGACGCCGGAGACCTTGAACACCTTCTCGACCGCCAGTTGACTCCGGCTGAAGAGGTGGATGCTGCCGGGCGCCGTGCCAGCCTCCAGCAGGGCGTTGATCTTCTCCAGGGCGTCCTCGGGGGAGCGCGCGCTGAAGGTTTTCAGGCCGCGGCCGGCCGGGACACCGATGATGTGGGTGAACCCCCCGTCCGCGCCGACCATGCGCTGCGTCGCCGCGCGGGGCGGGCGGCCGCGCCGCGGCGCGCCGAGGGGGTATTTCCGGGGCCGGCCGGGACCGCGCTTCACGCGGCGGCCATTCCCCGCGGCCGCCGCCGATTTCGGCGGCCGGCCCGGACCACGCCCCCGCCGCTTCTTGCGCCGGGAGACGGGCTTGCGCTTCGGCTCAATGCCCATGGCGCGACGCACCACCGCGATCCCGCGCGGAGCGAGGGAAGCGCCGAACCGTTTCTTCATCTCGGCCATGAGATCGCCGAACTGCCGCACCGGGTTCACCGTAAGGGCTTCCCGGACAAACGCCTCCAGCGCGCTCTTTTTTTCATCATCAACGCCTGAAACCATGAGTTCCCCTTTCTGCCGATCCTGGTGGCGCGCGGCCGGCGATATTCTCGCGCTGAAAACGGCCGCGAAAACGACCGGATGTTAAGTTGAACCATGTGCCATTACAAGCGGTTTGCAAAAAAAAGCGCGAAAAGACCACGCCATTCGCGCGCCGGCGATCACGCCGCCACCATTTCCGCCACGCGCCGCCCCATTTCGCGGCAACCGATCACGCGGGAGGCCGGCGTCCCCGCGGCGGCGATATCCCTGGTGCGAAATCCCGCGTCCAGCGCGCGCGTCACCGCGGCGTCAATCACGTCGGCCTCCGCGCCCATGTTGAACGAATACCGCAACATCATCGCCACCGACAGGATCGTCGCCAGCGGGTTGGCCACGTCCTTGCCGGCGATGTCCGGCGCGCTGCCGTGCACCGGTTCATAAAGGCCAAAGCCGGTGTTGTTGATGGAGGCCGACGGCAACATGCCGAGACCGCCGGTCAGCGCGGCGCCGAGATCGGAGAGAATGTCGCCGAACATGTTCTCGGTGACGATCACGTCGAACTGGCGCGGCCACGTGGCCAGTTGCATCGCCGCGTTGTCAACGTACAGAAACTTCAGTTCAATCCGTGGAAACTCCCGCGCCACCAGGTCCCGCGCCGTGTCGCGCCACAGCCGCGACGAGGCCAGGGCGTTCGACTTGTCCACCTCCGTCAGCCGCCGGGCGCGCTTCATGGCGGCCTCGCACGCCACCCGCACGATCCGTTCAATCTCCCGCCGATGGTAGTACATCAGGTCCGAGGCCTCGTTTTCGCTCCGATCATGTTTGCCGAAATACACGCCGGAGGTGAGCTCCCGCACAATTAAAAGGTCAAGACCCCCCTCGATCCGCTCCGGCTTCAGCGACGACGCCTCCCCGAGCGGCCCGTGAATGCGTATCGGCCGGAGGTTGGCGAACAGATCGAACTCCTTGCGCAGCCGCAGGATGGAACCGGCCTCGGGCAGTTGCTCGGGCGGCAGGTGGTCCCATTTCGGCCCGCCGGCCGCCCCGAAGAGAATCGCGTCCGCGCCGCGGCAGGCCGCCAGCGTCTCTTCCGGCAGCGGCGTGCCGTGGCGATCCAGCGCCGCGCCGCCGCAATCGCGCCAGAGGTACTCGAAGCGGTGGCCGAAACGCGCCGCCACCGCGTCCAGCGCCTGAACCCCCTGTTCCACCACCTCCGGACCGATCCCGTCGCCGCCCAGCACCGCGATGGTTTTCTTCATGTTTCCGTCACCCCTCCCGCCGTGACGCCGCAGAAGACGCCCGCGCCCGCTCGGGCGGCGCGTCCCGACGGCCTCATATACCACCGGACCGCGACCCGCGCCAACGCTGTCGCCTTGATTAGCCCGGTCAAGGGTGTTGACGCTCTCCCGCCAGCGGTATAGTTTCATGGCGGGTGGAGAGCCACCGGGGAACCACAGCCTCGCGGAACTGTTTCCGCGGGCTGGCAACCAGAGTCACCGAGAAGAGCACGCATGGCCAACGCCGCCGACAAATACCCCGACAACGCACCGGGCGCTTTCTACGTTGACACCCAGTGCATCGACTGCGACCTCTGCCGCACCACCGCCCCCGACAACTTCATCCAGAATGAAGAGGGGGGCTACTCCTTCGTGTACAAGCAGCCGGAGACGGAGGAGGAGAAGAAACTCTGCCAGCAGGCCATGGAAGAGTGCCCGGTGGAGGCCATCGGCAGCGACGCGGCCCCGGCAGCCTGAACACTCCGCGCGCCGCGCCGCCCGCGGCGACGACGCGCCGGCCGCCGCCGGCCATGCCAACGCCCTCGCCGCTGGAACGTACGCTTCGCGCCGAGAGCTGGCTGGGGCGCGAGGAGCGCCTCTTCCACGCGATCCGCGCCTCCGACGCCCGCTTCCGGGAGGCGGGCGTTTCCGTCTCCGACGTCGGCGCGTCCCTGCTCGACCTCTTCAACTGCTGCGAGATTCTCGTCCACCAGGCGCTCTACCAGGACGCGGCCGCGCAGGTGCGCGAGACCTTCGGCGCGGATTTTGACCTTTCGACGATCCGCCTGCCTGGCGGCGCGCCCTGCCCCTTCGGATGCCAGCCGGTCGCCGGCGACCTGGCGGGCGAGCCGACCCTGCTCGCGGCCGAGTTGCTGGTGATCGGCTGGGGCCGTGGCAACCGCGCGGAGCCGTCGCGCTTCGTCGACGAGGTCACGGCCTACATCGACCGGAGCATCCCCGACCCCGCGACGCGGGAACGGGCCCGCCGCCGCCGCGACGCCCTCGCGCGGCAGGGCGTCACCACGATCACGCTGCTGCATCCGCACCTGGCGCTCCGCCACCGCTTCCTGGGCGGGGCCGCGCCGCGCGGGTTGGACGTGGGCTGGGCGCTGGCGGCGCATCGGAACGTGCGGCGGTTCCACGCGGCCTTCCGCGCGCGGTTCGGCGTGGAGTTCGCCCACTTTCTGCGCCAGGCGGCCGGCGGCGCGCCGTCCGGTCTTCCCGCGGGCCTGGCAGCGCCGGCGCCCACGTCCACGCCCGCGCCCACGCCGGTGGGCATCTCTCTTCTCGGACGGTGAACGGCAAGCATGCCGGGCAGCGCGCACCCCGCCGGGCCTCAGCCTCCGGGGCTCGCCGCGCGGTCCCGCGGTTGCGCGGTTTGCCCGCGACTTTCGGCGGCTAAACGGGTTTAATTACCCGTGATTCCCGGTTCTGGAGAACCTATGAAGACCGCCCTGATCACCCTCATCGCCGTGGTCCTGGCCGTGGCCGCCGGTATCGCGGCCGATGTCACCGGCGTCACCGACGACCTTTCCGAGGCCTTGGGCGCCAGCCGCCAGCCGGAGAGTTCGGGCGAGAACGCGCGCCTGCGTGAGCAGGTGAAGAGTCTGAGCCGGCAGGTGGAGGAGTTGCAGACCCAGGTTGATGCCTTGCCGGCCGCGCGGCCCGCTTCCGGGTCGGACGCGGGAGTGTCAGCCGAGGCCGCCAAGCAGATCGCGCGCCGGGAAGCGGAGGAGGTGTTCCGCGGCCGGCAGGCGGAGATCGCGAAATCGGTCGCGGCCGCCGCGCCCGCATCCGCCGGGCCGGCGCCGGAGGTGAAGTTCGAGGGCGGGCAGAGCGATCTGCGCGCCCTGGTTGACACGGTGATCGGGCAGCGCGAGGAGGCCAAGAAGGCGGAAGACAAAGAGCGCAAGAAGCAACAGCGGCGCGACGTTCTGGTGCAGGTGCGGGAGAGGGAGCATGAGGCCGTCAGCCGGTTCGCGGAGCGGTTCGCCACCGACGCCAAACTCGACGACCCGCAGAAGCGAGCGGTTGACACGGCGCTCGCGTCCTATGTTGACCGGGCGCACGACATCCAGATGCGCGTGGTCGACGAGACGCTCGACAAGGAGGCCGCCAAGACCGAGGCCGACCGCGCCCAGGAGGAGATGAAATCTTCCGTCCAGTCCGCGCTCACCGCGGAGCAGTTCACTGATTTCGAGAAGAGGTCGAAGGCCCTCGCCGGCCTCGCCCGCGGCGGGCCGAAGAACGACGGGCCGCCGTTCGCTCCGGGGCCGGCGGCCGGCGACGGCGGCGAGCCGCGCGGGGGAAACCGCGCCGACCAGATCGAACGCGCGCGCCGCGCGTTTGGCCGCGGCGGTCGCGGTGGGTGATCAGGTTCGCTCGTGGCCGCCACGTTCAAGGTCTTCCGCGACCGGGCCACGGGCGTGTGTGAGGCGGCGGCGAAGAACGTGGTGGCCGGCGCGGAAGTGGTGTTCGACTCCGGCATCGAGCGCCTGCACGGCCTGGGCGTTTGCGAGCGCTGGATCCGCGACCATTGCGACGCCGGCCGCCGTCTGCGCGCGCCGCCCGCGGCCGGTGGTGGTGGCGAAGTCACTGAGAGCAACGAAAGCAGGCGGGATCCATGACCACAACCAACCTCGGCAACGTGCTCGGCGCGGTCGCCCTCGGCGTCGCGGCCGTGGGCAGCGGCGTGGCCATCGCGCTCACCAGCATCCAGAAGGGGAACGTGGCGGGGGTGGAAGAGAAGGTGGGCCAGGTGGAGCAGGCCCAGAAGCGGCTCGCCGGCGACGTCGAACCGCGGGTGGCCGACGCGCTCTCCCAGGCTGGCGCCGCCGCGAAGAGCGCCGACCGCGTGGATCGCGACCTGGCGGCCCTCAACGCGAAGAAGCCCGCCACTGGCGACGACGTCAAGGCTCTGGCGGAGCGCATCGCGCGCCTCGAACAGCGCGCCACCAAGGCTGAAGAGGGCGAAAAGGCCAGCCAGGCTGAGGCCGCGAAAGTTCGCGGCGAGTTGGACGCGCTGAAGGCCTTCGCCGCCCGCGCCGCCGAGCGCGACGGCCGCCGCGGGGGAGCGGCCGGCGGCGGACCGGGACCGGGGGGCGGCGTGGCGCCGGGCGGCGCGGCCGGGGGGCGCACCATCGACCCCGGAGACGGCAAATGGAAGCCGACGCCGGAGGAACTGAAGCGCGAGTTGCGGCTGGACGACGAGCAGACCCGCAAGTTGACGGACGCCATCATCAACGCGCAGAAAGAGTTCGCCACCGTGCTCCGCAAGAACGCGGCCGACGGTCGCATGCTGGCGGCCCACCTACTCGATGCGCTGGGGGGAGGCGCGAAGAAGGGGCTGGACCCGGCCCGCCTTCAGAAACTGCTGGAGACCAAGATCGAGGGCGAGGAGAAGACGCTGGGCGCCGCGGTTGAGGCCATCAACGGCGCGGCCGGGGAGGAGTTCAAGGCCATCCTGACCCCGGAGCAGTTCGCGGAACTGCAGCGCGGCAACTTCGATCTCTTCGGCGCCAAGACCCCCGACAACCCCCTGCAAGAGGTGCTTCGCGAGGCCGCCCAGCAGTCCGGTGGCGGCGCGCCCCCCGCCCCCGGCGGCGGGGGCGCAGGCGGCGGGGGGTAGCGCGGCGCGGCGGCGGGATGGAACTCTGATCCGACCGATTCGACTGATCCGACTGATCGGCGCCCTTGTTCCTGGCGGCACGGCCGGAGGAAAACTCATGAACAACTTGTTAACAGCGGCGGTGGCGGTGGTGTTGGGCGCGGGCGCCGGGGTGGGCGCGGCGTGGGTGATCGCGACGGAGCAGCAGGCCGACATCGCCGACCTGCGCGCCCAGGTGGTGAGCGCCAAACGCGAGATCGCCGGCCTGACCCGGACGACCACCGACCTCTCCCAGACCGTGGAAAGCGGCGTGGCCGACCTGAAGACTCAGGTGGACAAGGCCCAGAGCGGCGCGACCCGCGCCGAGCAGAAGGCCGACGCCGTGAAGGCTGAGGCCGCCCGCGCGCGGTCAGCCGCGAAGGAGGAGGGCGACGCGGCGTCGGTGGCGCGTGACTTGAAGGCGCTTCAAGGGCGGGTGGCGGCCGTCGAGGAACGCCAGAAACCCGGCGCCGGCGGGGCCGCTGAACTCGCGGCCATGGACGAGAAGGCGCTGGCCGAGAAGATCCGGGAACTTCAGAAGAAACATCCCGGCAAGACGCGCAACGACGAGGGCAAGTGGACGCCCACGCCCACCGAACTTCAGCGCGAACTCGAACTCGACGCGAAACAGGCCGACGTGATGAACACCGCCATTCTCAAGGCCCAGAAAGAGTTCTCCGCCATCCTGCGCAAGGAACTGCCCGACGGCACCATCATCGGTCAGCACCTCTTCGGCGCCTTCATGGCCGCCAAGCAGAAAAACGATCCCACCCGCATGCAGGCCGTGATGTCGATGAAGGTGCCGGGCGAGCAACGCAACGTCGGCGAACTGGTGGGGGAAATCCAGGTCGCCACGCAGAACCAGTTCTCCTCCGTGCTGTCACAGCAACAGATCGACGAACTGGCCCAGAACCAGTTCGACCTCTTCGGCGTGCAGATGCCCAACAGCCCCATGGCCGAGGCCTTCCAGGAGGTCGCGCGTCGCGGCATGGACATCCCCGCCGCCCCGCCCGGCGGGGAGGGAGAGTGACGGGCGCGCCTCCGCGGACGGGGCGCTGTACCATTGGCGTCGATGTCAAACGACCGCCCACCCGTCGTCGCCGTCGGCGAACCGTCGTCGGCGGGAAGCGGCGGCCCGGCCGTGGCGAGCGGCGGCCCCAGTGAGCCGCCCGCGCCGGTGATCGAGGCCACGCGGCTGGGGAAGACCTACCGCGACTTCTGGGGCCGGCGGCGGATCCACGCCTTGTCTGGTCTGACGCTGGAGGTGCGCCCCGGCGAGATCTTCGGGCTGCTGGGGCCGAACGGCTCCGGCAAGACGACCTCCATCAAGTTGCTGCTGGGGCTGATCGCGCCGACCGCCGGCGTGGCGCGGGTGTTCGGCAGGCCGCCGGCCGACGTTTCGTCCAAGGCGCGGATCGGCTACCTGCCGGAAGAGTCTTACCTCTACCGCTTCCTCACGGGGGAGCAGACGCTGCGCTTCTTCGGCCGGCTCGCGGGCCTGTCGGGAACGGAGATCACGAAGCAAACGGGCGCGCTGCTGGACCAGGTGGGCATTTCGTCAGAGGCGCGGCGGCGGAAGTTGTCGGAGTATTCCAAGGGCATGGTGCGGCGGGTGGGGATCGCCCAGGCGCTCATCGGCTCGCCCGAACTGCTGTTCCTCGACGAGCCGACCTCCGGTCTCGACCCGCTGGGAATGGCGGAGGTCAAGGAACTGATCGTCGGGTTGCGGGCGCGGGGAAAGACCATCGTGTTGTCGTCGCACCTCCTGGCCGACGTCGAGGACATCTGCGACCGCGTGGCCATCCTCCATCGCGGCCGCCTCGCGCGGCTGGGCGCGGTGGCGGAACTGACCGAGGCCGGGGATCGCGTGGAACTGCGCGTCACCGGCGCGGCGGGCGTCGACGACCCCCGAGTGGTGGCCGCGGCCGCCGGCCTGCGGGCGGCCGGCCTTTCGGTGGAGGCGGTGCGAAAGGCGCGGATATCGCTGGAGGCGGCCTTCGTGCGCATCATCCGCGAACAGGACGCGCCAGAGCCATGAAGGTCTTGGCCGTCGCCGGGATCACGCTGCGGGAACACCTGCGCCCGTGGCCGCTGGCCGCGCTGGCGGCCCTGGTCCTCGCGGCCCTTTTCGCGGGCTACGCGGCCGTCCCGGTGGCCGAGGAGGCTCACCGGCCCTCCGCCTTCCTCTCCTTCGCCCTGGCCGCCGCCCCGTTCTTCGCCTTCGCGCTGGCGGTGGCCCCGGCCTGTTTCAGCCTGCCGGGAGAGTTCGAGTTTCAGCAGGTGTCGCTCGTGTTCACCCGGCCGGTGCGGCGGTGGCAGTACCTCGCGGGGAAACTGCTGGGCCACGCCGGCCACCTGGCCGCGCTGGCGGCGCTGTACCAAGGTTGCCTGGCGGTGGCGGCCGCGCTGCTCTTTCCCGCGGAGTCGCCGGGCCTTTTGCGGTATTGCCGGGCGGCGCGGGTGGAGGCGCGCGGAACCCTGCGGCAGATGTCGGTGCGCGGCCGTGCGGGGCTGTACCTGGACCCACCTGAAAGCGCCGCCGCTCCCGGCGCGCCCCCGGCGGAAAGCGGCGCGCCGCCGGCCGCCGGCGGGCCGCTGCTGGTCTTCGCGTTCAACGGCCTGCCGGAAGCGGCGCGCGCCGCGGGCGGGCCGGGGCGGGCCGTCGGGGAAGTGGTGTTGCCGGCGCTGCACGTGGCGGGGCGGTCGCTGCTCGCCGACCTGCGGGTGGCGGTGCGGGTGCGCGATCCCGCCACGCCCGGCGCCGCGCCGCTCTGGGAGAACGATTACCGCGTCACCGCCGGCCGCGCCGAGCGGTTCAACGTGGCGGTGGCGCGGCTGCCGGCGGGGGGCGCGGCGCCGTTCGTGGTCGAACTCGAACCGCTTGAGAACCACCAGCGGCTGGGGGTGGCGCGCGGCGGGGTGCGGTTCGCATCGGGCCGCGAAGGGTACGCCTGGTCGCTGGCGCTTTCCGGCGGCGTGATGCTGATCAAAATGTTGGTGGTGCTCGCGGCCGCCGTCCTGGCCGCGGCCCACTTCTCCGCGCTGGTGAACCTGGTGGTGGCCGGTTTCACGCTCACGGTGGCGATGATGGCGAGTTTCCTGCGCATGGTCATCGCCACCGTGCGCGCCGACGCTCCGGGCCTCTTCACGTCGCGCGAAGAGGTCTTCCAGCGGTTCGGCCCGCGGCCGCCGCCGTCCGTAAACTCGTTCTTCGACCGGTTCACGGCGACCTTCCGCGGGTTCTTCGAGGCGCTGGGAAACTGGTTCCCCGACTGGTGGCGCGCCGACCCCGACTCCACGCTCACCCTCGGCCTGGCCGTCGAGTGGCGACAGATCGTGGAGGCCTCTTCCGTCTACCTGCCCTACGCCGCCGCGCTCGCGGCCGTGGCTCTGCTCACCTTCCCCCTGCGGGGAGTCGATTGACCCGCCACCGGCCATGACGCCGTTGCGCTCGATCTACGACGAACTTCCCGCCGTGCGGTGCGACCGGTCGGGCGATTGCTGCCGCGCGCCGGGGCGCTTGGTGCGGGTCTACGCGGCCGAATGGCGGCTGATGCGCGAGGCCGCCGCCCAGCGGTTGACGGAGGAGCAGCGTCGGGAGATCGCCGGCGCGGCGTCGCGCGGGTATCACCTGCGCCGCGCGTTGGGACGCATCACCGTGAACGACGGCGCCACGTTCCTGCCCTCGGCCGGCGGCGCGAAGTGTTTCTTCTACGACGAGGCCGGCGGCGCTTGCCGCGTCTACGAGGCACGGCCCTTCGCCTGCCGCCAGTTCGGCCTGGTGAAGCACCTGGACTGCGGCCGCGTGCGCCTGCCCGACGCCGACGCGCACCCCTCCAGCCGCTTCCCGGAAGATCGGCTGGCGAGGATCATGGCCCGGTTGGGGGCCATTGGCGACGAGCCGGGCGCGCCGCCCGGCCGGCAACTCATGGAATACTGGCTGCTGCGCGACGCGGGCATCGACGACCCGACGTTGCGACTTCCCCCTGAGTCCACGGCCTCGGCGGAAGTGCTGCATATCGTGGGAGCCATGCGCCGCGGCGAGGCTGGCCACGACCTGCTGGCGCCCTACCTGGATCACCGGGAGCCGCAGGTGGCGCGCGTGGCCCGCGCGGCCATGATCGAGTTCGCCTCCCTGCCCCCCCAACAAAGGCTGAAGGTCGAAGGCTGAAGGCGGAAGGACAGGTTCGTACTTCAGCCTTTGGCCTTCCTTCAGCACCCAACACCCAGCACCCAACACCCAGTATCGGCCCGACGTCACGCCTTCCCCGCGAACTTCTCAATCAACGCGCGCTGTTCCGCCGTCAGTTGGCGCGGGATGCGCACCCTGACGGTCACGAGGTGGTCGCCCTTCTGCGACCCCCGCGACATCCCCCGCCCCCGCAGCCGCAACACCGTGCCCGGCTGGACCCCGGCCGGAATGGAGACGGCCACGCCGCCTTCCACGCCGGCGGTCTCCACCTTGCCGCCGAGAATGGCGGTCTCCACCGGAACCTCCACGCTGGACTCCACGTCCAACCCGCGCCGCTGGAAGCCGGCCTTCTCCTGCACGCGGACTTCGATCAACAGGTCGCCCGGCGGACCGCCGCGGACGCCGGCGTCACCCTGGCTCGCGAGCCGGATGGTCTGGCCGGTGGCGATGCCCTCCGGGATGGTCACCTCGATCTTCGACACCGTGGCCTTGGCGCCGACCCCGCCGCATTCGGGGCAGGGCTTGTCGATCACCTCGCCCTCGCCGCGACAACGCGGGCAGGGCGCGCTGGTGGCGAAGAAGCCCTGGTTCACGGTCATGTAGCCGGCGCCGCCGCAGTCCGCGCACTTCCTCGGACGGCTGCCGGCCGCCGCGCCGCTTCCCCGACACTCGCGGCACTGGAGCCGCCTGCCGGCCGAGATGCGCGACTTGCCCCCCTTGAGCGACAACTCGAACGGAATGGTCAGAACGTAGCGTACGTCGTCGCCTTGGGCGGGGCCGGCGGGACCGCGTCCGCCCGCGCCGGCCGCCCCGCCGAAAAACTGCTCGAAAATGGAACCGAAGCCGCCGACCCCCCCAGCCCCGCCACCCGGCGCGCCGCGGCCGATGATTTCCTCGAAACTCGCGCCGCCGCCCGGACCGCCGCTGAACCCGTACTTGCGGAACTGGTCATACTTCGCACGCTTCTCCTTGTCGGAGAGAACTTCGTAGGCTTCGGAGACCTCCTTGAAGCGGCGCTCCTTGGCCCGGTCACCCCTGGTGCGGTCGGGATGCAGTTCCTTCGCCAGACGCCGGTAAGCGCGCTTGATCTGATCTTCGCCGGCGTTCTCCGGCACGCCGAGAGCCTGGTAGAAGTCTTTGCCGCCGGGCATCTGGGCACTGGGTGTTGGGGGCAGGCGAGAGTTGTCAGTTTTCAGCTATCAGTTGTCAGGCATCAGAGCGCCTTATCGGCTGACAACTGGCAACTGAAAACTGACAACTTCCCTCGGGGGTTGGGTGCGCGGACACGCGCGCCTGGAGCCGCCCCGCGTCCTTCGCTCCCCCGCCCCGCCCGCGCGGACGCGCGCGCGGAGCCGCCAAGATGGCACTTCCAAGCGCCGGGAGGCAAGAGCGCAAACTGCGTTCCGGTTTTGGCTAAACGTCCGAACCTCTGGCGCGTAGCATGGGAGGGGTCGGAGGTCGGGGGTGGCCGCGCCTCCTGACAACTGACAACTGACAACTGGGCGCCTGACAACTCTCCTCGGCGCGGAAGGCGGGTGAGAACATGACCTTGGAAACCGAGCGCATGTTCGGTCAGATCGCCATGGCCGAGGGGATGATCTCCCGCGCTCAACTTGACGAGTGTCTCAGCCTCCAAAAGGGCAACCCGGCCTACCAGGGAGACCCCATCGGCGAAGTCATGGTGCGCAAGCACTACCTGACCGAGACTCAGCGGCAGGAGGTGTTGCGGTTGCAGGGCTTCTTCAAGATCGCCGAGGAAGCCGAGTTGTTCGGGGCGGTGGCCGTGGCACTGGGGAAGATCAATGAGGCGCAGATGCTCGACTGCCTGCGCGCCCAGCGCGACCAGTTCCGCGCGACGAAACAGTGGCGCCCCATCGAGGAGATCATCGCCGACAAGGGGTTCCTCACGCCGCGCGAACTCGACCACGTGCTCGGCGAGGCCGAATCCGGCCGCCACTCCGGCGACGCCGGAGTGCGCGCCCAGAAACGGCGGTTCGAGAACGTCCTCAAGAGCGCCATGTTCCGCGCAGCCGCCCGGCCCGGCGAGACCACCGGGAAACTCGCCGCCGCCCGCATGGCCGTTCCGCTGGCGACGGCCGGCGCGCTGGCGGCTCCACCACTCCCCGGACCTCTCGGCCCGCTGGGCGCGCCCCCGCCGCAGGCGGCGGGAATGTCCGGTGTCCCCGGACCGGCTCCAGCCACCACGCCCGCGGCCGAACCGGGCGGGGGCGGATCGACCGCGGCGGCGGTGATCTTCATGGTTCTCTTCTTCGCGGCGTCCGGAGCGGCGGGGTGGCTCTACTTCGACCGGGTCCGTGGGCTGGAAGAGAGTCTGCAAGCCGAGCGCGTGAGCAGCCGCGACCTGGCCGACAAGGCGAAGGCCGCGCTGAAGGCCAAGAGCGACGCGGAAGAGAAGGTGAAGCAGTTCACGCGCGAGGTGGAACAGGCGCGCGATCTTCGGACCAGGAACGACCAGTTGAGCCGGAGCCTGAAGCAGGCGAACGACGAGAAGTCGATCGCCGAGAACAACCTCCGCGCGACGAAAGCGGCGCTGGAGGAACTGCGCAAGAAGGGCGAATCCACGCCGGCGACCACCGGCGGCGCGGAAGCGACGGGGACCGGCGCCGCGGCCGGCACGGCTGGCGCGGGCGCGCCGGCCGGGCCGAAGGTGACGGTGAAATACCTGGAGCCGCCGGCGTCAGCCTCGGCGAAGGAAGAGTTGCAGGAGGCGCTGGTGATCCGCGGCCCGCGCGTGGGCGGGGCCGGGGGCAACGTGCTGACGTTCACCGTGCGGAAGGTGAAAGAGACGCGCGCTCCGCTGAAGGTGGAGATCGTGGTCTACGACGAGGCCGACGTAGAGTTGAGCCGCGCGCCGTTCACGGCGTTCACGGCGGAGGAGACGGAGGCCAAGGTTCCCCTGGACCTCCGCGGGCCGGGGGGCCGGGTGGAGATCGTGGTGGGCGATTGACGCCGCGCCGCGGCGGAGCCGGGGCGGATCGGGTCGGGGCGGAATCAGTCCAGCGCGTCGCGGACGGCGTCGAGCAGTTGCGCCTCCGTCCACGGTTTGCGCAACGCGGCCCGCACGAAGGGGTAGCGGCCGAGGTCGGCCTTCTCCAGCAGGTCGTCGAAGCCGCTGACCACCACCACCGGCGGCGGATTCACGCAACCGGCGAGGAACTCCAGCGCGTCCAGCCCCAGCCCGCGCGGCATGAGCAGGTCGAGAAGGACGAGGTCGTAGTGGAAGTGCTCCACGCACCAGGTGGCGTTGAAGCCGTCCACCGACCGCGTGACCACCGCGCCCAGCGGCTCCAGTTGTTCGGTGAGCAACGCCAGAATGGCCGGGTTGTCGTCCACCACCAGGATGCGCGCGCCCCGCAGGAACTCCCGCGTGCCGCGCCGCCCCAAGAACCTCGATGTGCCGGTCATGCCGCGCCTCCTGCCTTCCTGCCCATGACTTCCCCTCCGCCCCGCGCGACCCCCAGTCGCCTCACCCGCCGCGCGGCGCTGGTTCCCTTATAGCCGTCCCGCGCGGCTCGGTCGCGGATCATCGTTTTTTTTCATGAAGGTCCTGCACCTCTTGTCGAACTTCAAGTGGACCGGCCCGGCCGAACCGGCGCTGACCCTGGCCGCCGAGATGCGCGCCCTGGGCGTGGAGGTGGAGTTCGCCTGCGGCCGCCCGCCGCGGGGCGCGCGGTGCGACGTGGCGATGCGGGCGCGGGAGCGCGGCGTCGAACCGGTGGAGCGTTTCCGGCTCTCGAAACACTTCCGCTTCCTGGGGAACGTGGCGGACGCCCTGGCGCTGCGCGACTTCATCGCCGAGCGGGGGGTGACCGTCGTCCACGCCCACCAGCAGAACGATCACCTGGTCGGCGGGGCCGCCGCGCGCCGCGCCGGCCGCGTCGGCGTCGTGCGCACCGTGTACGACGGCGAGCCGCTCCCACGGGGGCCGCGCAATCGCCTGCTCTTCCAGCGCCTCACCGACGCGGCCTTCGTCGTCTCCGCGCGCGTCCGGCAAGACCTGGCTGACTCGCTGAACTTCCCCCCCGGCCGCCTCTTCCCCGCCGAGACCCCGGTCGACCCCGCCCGTTTCGACCCCGCCCGCGCGCTGCCCGACGTCCGCGCGCGCCTCGGCCTGGCCCCGCACGAGTTCCTCGCCGGCATCGTCGCCCGCGTCCAGCGCCACCGCCGCTGGGACCGCATCCTCAAGGCGCTTCACGTGCTGAAGCGACGCGGCGCCCCCCTGCGCTTCCTGGTCATCGGGCGCGGCACCCACGAGCAGGAGATCCTCACCGTCCCCGCCCACGACCTCGGCCTCTCGACCATGCTGCTCCACCCCGGCTACCTCACCGGCGACGACTACGTGGCCGCGCTGCGCGCCCTGGACCTGAAGTTGTTCCTCGTCCCGGGCAGCGACGGCACCTGCCGCGCGGCGCGCGAGGCCATGACCCTGGGCGTGCCCGTCTTCGCCGCCCGCCGCGGCATGTTGCCGGAGATGATCGCCGACGGCGTCACCGGCCGCCTGCTGGCGCGCGACGAGGCCGGCGACCTGGTCGACGCGCTGCTCTGGGCGCTCGACCACCGCGACTGCTTGCGTGACATGGGCGCCGCCGCCCGCCAGACCGCGCTGGAGCGCTATAACCCCGCCCGCGTCGCCCGCGCCGTGCTGGCCGTCTACGAACGTCTCGCCCCCGCCACGTAAGGACCATGGGGCGTGGGGCGCGGGCGGCCCACGTGTGTGAGAACGTCCCCCGACCCCCGACTTTGGGTGCTGGGTGCTGGGTGTTGGGTCCAACACCCAACACCGCGGTACTCCGCCTGTCCCCCAACCCCTGACCCCCAGCGGCGACTATGGGCGTTACTGGACTTGAACCAGTGACCTCATCGGTGTGAACGATGCGCTCTAGCCAGCTGAGCTAAACGCCCGGACCATCGCACTGACCAAACACGCCTTCCCTCCAGCGCCCGCGCCCCCTTCCCGACGCCCGCGGCGCACGGGCGCTATGGTATGCTTGATTCAAGCAATCGAGTCGCGCCCCCGCAACGAAAAACCGTGGGCAGGGCCGGATGTGGCCGGAAACAAATGGAAAGTGCGACGCCTGCGGAGCGCCCGTCGATCCCCTTGACGGGCGCTGCCCGGCCTGCGTCGCGTTTCCCGCGCCGTTGCCGCCGCCGCCACCATCACGGGGAAGACGCGCCGCCCAGGAGCGTGATGGCCGCCCGGTCCGGGCGCGACCGGCCCGGATCAACGAGCCGAGGCCGTCGCCGGCGCGCGGCAGGTCCGCCGCCGCGCGGGCGCGAGCAAAAAGATGGTCGCGCGCCGGCCTCACGGCGTCAGCCTTCATGTTCACCTGGCAGTTATCAGCCGCGCTGGCGCTCATCGCGCTCAACGTCGCCGGGCGGCGAGGCGCCGGCTCCGGTTTCTGGACCGAGGTTTCAAGTCACCCCGCCATCCTGCTGGTGGTCGCGCTGGCGCTCCTCTTCTTCTCAATCCCGCTGCTGATCCTCGGGCTCGCCGTCCTGGCGGCCGCGCGGGCCGGCACGAGCGCGCCGTTCCTCAAGGGAACGCTTCCCCTGGTGACGACGCCCCTGCGGCTGACGGCTGACGGCGGGGGCGGGGCGGCGAACTCCTTTTTGCCACGCCTCGGGGCCGTCGCCGTGCTGGCCGGCGGGTGCGGCGTGGCCACCACCTGCGCCGGGGCGCTGTTCCACGGGTTCGCCGCGGGCGCGCCGCTGGGCGTGCCGTCGTCGCTGCTGGGCCTGTGCTCGCTTCCGGCGTTCCTGCTGCTCGCCCACCACTTTCTTTTCCGCCTGCCGCTGCTGGCGCGGGCCTCCGCGGAACGGCTGTTGTCGCCGCGACGCCTGATCCTGGACGCGCTGTTCGTGGCGATCATTCTGCTCACCAGGCTGGAAGTCACCGGGCGCCTGCTTCTCCCGGCTGGTTTCGCCTTCCCCGCCGCGGTTTCCTGGAGCGGGGCCGACCAGTACCCCGGCGCCGGCTTGGCGCGGCTCTGGCGGTATCGCGCTTCGCTCAACTGGTTCGACCTGGATCCGTTCTCGCCGCTGGGCGCCGGTCTCAGCCCGCGCGAGCCGCCCGACGGGACCGACCTCGCCACCTTCTGGGCGCCGCTGTTCGCGTTGATGGCGCTGGCCGCCTTTCTGATCACCTGGGCGCACCGGGGCGGGGATCTGCGCGCCTTCCGCCGCGCGCGCCTCTGGCGGCGGTGGCGCTGGTGGGACGCCTCGTCGCCGGCCTCGCGGCTGGCCCTGGCGATCGTCGAAACCGCGTTGCTGTTCGGCCTCGTCATGGCGCTCGCGGTCATCGCGGAGCCGGCCACGCTCTATCGCGTGGACCCGAGGATATCCGCCCCGCGCTACGCCGCCTTCATTCTGGCCGTCGCCGCCCGCACCATCTCCTGTGTCGCCCTCTGGTGGCTGGCGCGCAACTGGTGCGTGATGCTGCTCGGCCGCAACGTGGCGCGCGACCTCGCCGCCGCGTTGCGCGCGCGCCTTTCCCGGCCAGGATCCCCGGCCGCGGCGGCGGCTCCACCCGCCCCGGAGCGGACGTGACGGGGCTGGGGCGGGGTCGGGTACAATGGCGCGCGTGGGGCTGATCCGCGCGTTGCCGACGCAGGTGGTGAACCAGATCGCCGCGGGCGAGGTGGTGGAGCGGCCGGCCTCCGTCCTCAAGGAGTTGCTGGAGAACGCGCTGGACGCCCGCGCGACGCGCGTGGACGTGGAAGTGTCCGAGGGCGGCCTTTCCCTGGTGCGCGTCAGCGACGACGGCGTGGGCATCTCGCCGGAAGACCTTTCCGCCGCCCTGGAGCCGCACGCCACCAGCAAGTTGCGGCAGGCCCAGGATCTGTTCGCGGTGGCCACGTTCGGGTTTCGGGGCGAGGCGCTGGCCAGCATCGCCTCCGTGGCCCGCGTGCGGCTGCTCTCGCGCCAGGCGAACTCGGAGGCGGGGCACGAAGTGCGCTGCGCTGGCGGCGAGATGGCGGCCCTGGCGCCGTGCGGCGCGCCCGTGGGCACGACGGTGGAGGTGGCCGACCTCTTCTTCAACACCCCCGCGCGGCGCAAGTGGCTGAAGACGGCGTCGACGGAACTGGGCCGCCTGACCGAGACGCTCACGCGGCTGGCCGTGGCCCATCCGGGCGTGCACTTCACGTTCACGCACAATGGGAGGCGGTTATACGACATTCCGCGGTCAGGCAGCGTGGTGGAGCGCGTGGGGTTTTTCTTCGGCCACGCGCTCGCGCGGCGGATGCTGGCGGTGGAGGGCGAGGCCGACTCCATGCGGCTCTCCGGGGCCATCGCTCCGCCGCAGGATTCGAAGCCCAACCAGGGGATGATGTTCTTTTTCGTGAACAGCCGTTACGTGCGCGACAAGACGCTGGCGCACGCGGTGTCGCAGGCCTACGCCGAGTACCTCATGGCGCAGCGTTGGCCGGTGGTCTTCCTCAACCTGGAGATCGATCCCGCCCTGGTCGACGTGAACGTGCATCCGACCAAGATCGAGGTCCGCTTCCGCCACACCCACGACGTGCACGAGTTCATGCTGGGCGCGGTGCGCGCCCGCCTGCGGGCGGCGCGGCTCACGAAGGAGGTCGAAGTGCCCGGCGCCGGGGGCGTGGAGGCGTTGCGGTTCAACGTCACGGAGGGCGAACGTTTCATCGACGCGCGCGACCTGGTGGATGAGGGCCGCGGCCACCAGGGCGGGATGGTGCTGCCTTCCGGGGCGGGCGGCGGGCCGGCCGGGGCCGGCCTGGACCTCGCGGGCGACGCGGCGGCGCGAGATCGGCGCGACGGCGCGCGGCGCGCCATGGAAGACTTCTTCGCCGACCCGCGTGAACGCGCCGCGGACTTCGGCGCGCGCGACGCCTGGCCCGGCCCCGGCGCGGCGTCCACCGGCGCCACCCCGCCCGCGGCGTCGTTCCAGCGGCTGGCGCACTGGCCGGAGCGCCCGGTCTCCGAAGGGCGGGAGGCCTCTTCCGGCGTTGGCGGACCAGCCGCGGAGGCGATATCAGTCGACGGCGCGCGGGTGTCGCCCATCCGGCTGCTGGACGGAACAGCCGGCGGCGCGGAAGGGGGCGGTCCAGGCGCGGCATCGACGGCGAAAGCGGCGGCGGTCCCCGCGG